>CALXDU010000034.1 GCA_944387145.1 uncultured Oscillospiraceae bacterium
GGGCCAGACGGTGGACGATGAAGCTTTTTTGGCCCAATTCCAGCAGCCCAGCGACGAGATACCCATGCCGGAAGGGATTTCCAGCATGAATATCTGGTATGGGGATGGAATGGCTCGTCTGGATAAAGGGGAAGAGGTTGTGCCGCTGCAGGAGATGCTTACGCAGGCATTCGAACAATCTCCGGTTCCCACAGACTCGGTTGCTGAGAAAATCCAGAATGGCTTTACCTGGAATTACATTGCAGTGAATCATACGGATGATACCACCACAGAATACTGCCTTTCCGAGGACTGTGATTTGATTTGGAAGGATGCTCCTTTAAGGCAGAGACAGATTTATTCTCTGGAGCAATGGGACTGGATACAGGACTATTTTGCACGGCTGACAAACGGCGTCAAGGACCGGCAGACCACGGGGCGGCCTTTTGCAGCAAAGGATGAGATTTTTAACTGGACCCAGAATGTCACAACCAACGCCATTGAAAAAGTCAGTGCAAATATCCAATGGCTAACCCCGATTCAGCTGAGCAGACCACGGGAAACATGCACGTCCGAGGGAATCCTGACCCAGGAATCCCTGGACGAGCTGTTGGACATTTTCCATCAGATTCCGGAAAGTGCATTCACCCCACAGGAAAAGGAGAAGTTGAGCTACCGGAACCTATACAATACCTTGGGTGAGGATAATACCAGATGTGCAGCGATTTCCATTATGGACACGGTGAACTCCCTGTGGGTGCTGATTCGTTACAGCGAAGAAGGTATGGGTATTTTGCTCAGTGACGAACTGCAGAAGGCGGTGGATGGATCTGGAGCGTTCCTGGAATCTTATCAGTATTGGTCTGTGGAAGATGCGGCTCTGGAAGAATATATGCGCACACTCATCGAACAGCGGCCGATCGTAAATTATATGGAAGGTGCAGTCGGTACCAGATATCCCTGGGAAACAACGATGAATTTTTCCTACGATGATCTGGATTTGACAGTGCACCTGATTGAGGGGTGGGAATACGAGATTGTGGAAGGCGAACCCCAGGCCACGAACTATGGTATCCGCTGCCGACCTGGCGATGTTTCCACTGGATGGCTCTATTTCAGCTTCTGGCCGGAAGGGTATCATCCGGAAGAAAGCAACCGATTTTACATCGAGGGTTCCTGGTATGACTATCCCACCCAATACAGTTTCCCGGAAAGTGTGATAAATCCCAACGGAGGATACAGTATAGACGGGGAAATTTGGTCTTATTGGGTAGTATACACCCCCAAAGGAGACTTTGCTGTGATTAACCAAGGAGCAGACAGCTGGTTTCCGGAGTACGCAGATGTCATTGACTGTATGCTGATGATGTGTCAGATGACACTCTACGACTGATTCCATCGGGAAAAGCGCAGCTTTCTTTGGAAGCTGCGCTTTTTGGCGAAATGGGATGTTTGCATTTTGCGGAAGATCTGCTATGATATAAAAAAACAGTATCCGCTGATGGTGCATTGCAATTCCAGCGGAGGAAGAATGGAGGATTCACCGTGATTTTTTACTTTTCCGGAACAGGAAATTCTCAATGGGTTGCCAAGACTTTGGCCCAGAAGCTGAACGATCAGGCGCAGGATATTGTTGGGCTGAACCAAATTCCCAGCCTGGAACAGGAGCAGCAGGTTGGCCTGGTGTTTCCCATCTACGCCTGGGGTGTGCCGGAGTCAATGATGCAGTTTGCCGGCAAATTGGGGAAAACCACAGCTTTTTCCTTTGGCATCTGTACCTGCGGGGCAGACGCCGGTCTGGCAATGAAAAAATTGTCGAAGATTTATCATCTGGACAGCAGCTACAGCATTGCCATGCCCAACAATTATATCATCGGCTCTGAAATTGACGATGATGACACCATTGTGAGAAAACTTTCCGCTGCCCGGGCGGAACTGGAAACCATTGCCGCAGAGATTGGTCAGAAAAAGTGTGTGTATCGTGTTCAGGAAGGCAAGTATCCGGCGCTGAAATCCAATGCCATCAATATGGGTTTCAACAAATTTGCCCGCACCACCAAGCCTTTTTATACCTTAGATACCTGCAACGGCTGCGGTACTTGCGAGAAAAACTGTCCCGCCGGTGCCATTACCTTGGTAAACGGGCGGCCGGTTTGGAAGCAGCAGTGCTACCAGTGTATGCGCTGTATCCACGACTGCCCCCAGACTGCCATTCAGTACGGCAAGGAAACGGCAGGCAGAAAACGCTACCACCTAAAGGACTATCTGTAAAAACGCTCTTATGTGCAAAAGTACCGGCGCCACTGTTTGAAGCGGCGCCGGTGTTTTCTTACTCGGCTCTTGCCATGGCAAGCTGGAAATCCTTGGTATCGGCAAAGATTTCGTTCTTGTAGGGATTCTTTTTCTGCTCCACAGCACGTTTGACAATAATTGCCAGAACCAATGCGTTTACTGCCACCGAGAGGATGGAGATCACACCCTGGGGGACCGGGTTGACCAACGTGGGACGCACGGCAGCATCCATAAATCCGTCAGCGTACAGCACCGGGATGGTGGTAAACACGCTGTTGTCCTGGAACAGGGGGAATACCTGGGCGAACATGCACCAGATAGCCAGAGTGTTGGCTCGGTTCTGAATCCAGCCGCCCTTATTCCACAATGCGTTGGCAACGGTGGGTGCCAGCAGCAGGGCGACGCCGCAGAACCAGGTGTGGGTGGGCAGGTTCAGATAGGTGTACTGGAAGTTCCAAACGTCGTAAGCCAGAATGTACAGCCAGATCATGTCGGGCCAGAGCATATCGTTATGCTTCTTGGAGGTGTAAATACCCCACCAGCCGGTCATGCAGAAAATGTTGATGATACCGGCAATGCCGTTGAGCCAGTTCCACCAGCCGCCGTACAGCCAGACATTTTCGCTGGACAGCCACCAACGGTCGCCAAATTCCTTCATTGCGGCAGCGCCCTTGATTGCGGACTCGAAATCGCTGGCAACGGCAATGAGAATGTTAATTGCAACGATCACAAAGGGGAAGGCTTTGAACCACTGGGTTGCACCGACGCCTTTTTTGTACTTGAGCATCATGAAGCCAATACACCCAGCCAGGGATGCGTACAGCTTGGCATAGTGGAACCAGCCGTTCATGTACAGATAGGTAGGATTGTTCAGCGCCCATTCTGCGCCCATGGCGGCCCCAACGTAGATGGAAATAAAATACACCGTCAGTCCCGCAGGTAGCAGCAGGAAGAAGAATGCACCGCCTTTTTTCGACCGGCGGGCAATCTCGTTGCACAGGATCAGCCCCAAAAAGACCAGCAGCCAGCCAAACAGCTGGAATCCGGCCCGTTCTCCGTAGATTTGAAACAACATACCGGTTACCTCCTCTTAAATTGCGGATATTTCTTTGATATTCAGCTCATTTCCTTTGATTAACCAGGTTTTTTCACTGCCGCAGTAAGGACAGATTCGCCCATTGGCCACGGTGCCGTAGTCTTTGCCGCAGCCGTCGCAGTGGGTAACGGCTTCCAGTGTCTGTACCAGCAGCTTGCTGTTTTCAAACAGGGGCCGCTTTTTTGCGGCCCACTGCCAGCAGTCGATGAGATAGTCCCCCACAACGGTGGAAACCTCCCCAATTTCCAGAGTCACGCTCTGAATTTGGGTCAGCTCATTGTCCTTCGCCACATCCTCCAACGTGTCCATGACATGAAAGACAATTCCCAGCTCGTGCATATTACTTCACCTTCTTGGCTTTGCGCTGTGCCTTCTTGATCTTGAACTGCCGCTTGATCATGTAGGGCAGAATGACCTTCATCTTGTCCTCGGTGCGCACCATGGTAGAGCATTCCGGAAGATCCCGATGCAGGTGGATGGCATCAAAGGCACACTTGGTGGTACACAGACCGCAGCCGATGCACTTGTTGGGGTCTACAACGGAAGCGCCGCAGCCCAGGCACCGGGCGGTTTCCGCCTTGACCTGCTCCTCAGTAAAGGTCAGTTTGGCATCCCGGAAGGAACGCTTGTGGTCGATATCCAGGTTGAAACCGGGAACCTGACGGGAGGAATTGTCGTAGTGCTCTACCACAATGTTCTTCTTATCCAGTTCGATGAAGTCATTGCGATTTCGACCAATGGTCAGGCTGGTGTTGGGATGGACGAACCGGTGGATGGAGATGGCGCCTTCCTTACCGGCGGCAATGGCGTCAATGGCGAACTTGGGCCCGGTGTATACGTCGCCGCCTACAAAGATATCGGGTTCTCCGGTTTGATAGGTCAGGCTGTCGGCAACAGCGCCGTTGCCCCGGCCCAGCTGAACCTTGCTGCCTTCCAGCAGATTGCCCCACTGGATGCTCTGACCGATGGACAGGAACACCCGGTCGCAATCCAGGGTGATGGTGTCGTTTTCGTCGTAGGCAGGAGCAAACTTGCCGTTTGCGTCCCAAACCGAGGTGCAGCGCTTGAACACGATGCCCTTGACTTTTCCATTTTCCGTGAGAATTTCCTTGGGACCCCAGCCACAGCGGATGGCGACGCCTTCGTCCTCGGCTTCTGCAATTTCTTCTGCCGACGCAGGCATCTTTTCCCGGGGTTCCAGGCAGAGCATGGTCACGGATTCTGCGCCGCACCGTCCGGCGGTACGGGCCACGTCAATGGCAACGTTGCCGCCGCCTACTACTACAGTCTTTCCGCTGACGGGATACGATTCGTCTGCGCCTACCGCACGCAGGAACTCCACGGCAGTCATCACGCCCTCAGCGTCTTCACCGGGGATGTTGGCCTTTCTGCCGCCCTGGCAGCCAATGGCGATGTAGAAGGCCTTGTAGCCTTCCTGGCGCAGCTGATCCAGAGTAATATCCTTGCCAACTTCGATGCCGCAGCGAATTTCCACGCCCATCAGCTTCAGAATTTCGATTTCCGCATCAATGACGTCTTTTTCCAGCTTGAAGCTGGGGATGCCGTAACGCAGCATACCGCCGGGCTTTTCGTTCTTTTCAAAGACCACCGGGCGGTAGCCCTTTTCCGCCAGATAGAAGGCGCAGCTCAGTCCGGCAGGACCGGCACCGATGATGGCAATTTTCTCATCAAATTCTCCATCGGCCTTGGGAATGACCTTGGGCGGGATGTACCGCACGGCGGCGTCCAGATCCTTCCGGGCGATAAATTTCTTGACTTCGTCAATGGCAACGGCCTGGTCAATGGTGCCCCGGGTGCAGGCATCCTCGCAGCGGCGGTTGCAGATGTGGCCGCAGACGGCAGGGAAGGGGTTGTTTTTCTTAATCAGTGCCAGGGCCTCGGTGTACTTTCCCTGGGCCGCCAGCTTCAGATACCCCTGTACGGCGATGTGGGCGGGACAGGCGGTTTTACAGGGGGCGGTGCCGGTATCGTAGCAGTTGATCCGGTTCTTGTCCCGGTAATCAATGTCCCACTTCTCCGGTCCCCACTGGACTTCGTCCGGCAGTTCGTGCTTGGGATAGACAATGGGACCATCCTTGGTGCAAAGCTTTTGACCCAGCTTCACCGCACCGGCGGGGCAGTATTCCACACAGCGGCCGCAGGCTACGCAATTTTCGGTTTCCACCTTGGCAACATAAGCACTGCGGCTCATGTTGGGGGTGTTGAACAGCTGGGAGGTTCGCAGAGCGTTGCACACATTGACATTGCAGTTGCAGATAGCGAAAATCTTCTCCTGACCGTCAATGTTGGTAATCTGGTGGACAAAGCCGTTTTCCTCTGCCTTGCGGAAGATTTCCAGAGCTTCCTCGTAGCTGATGTAGCGGCCCCGGTCGGTTTCCACCACATAGTCCGCCATATCGCCAATGGCAATGCACCAATCTTCAAAGCAGTCGCCGCAGCCTTCCTTCAGCTTTTCCCGGGACATCCGGCAGGAGCAGGGAGAGGCGGCAAATTTGTTGTATTTTTTCAGCCAGTAGGAGATATGCTCAATGTCAATGGAGGTATTTTCTGCTTCAATGGCCTTTTCCACCGGAATGACATGCATACCGATTCCTGCACCTCCGGGGGGCACCATGGGGGTAATCCGCTCCAGAGGCAGGAAGGTCATCCGCTCGAAGAAGGCGGCAACTTCCGGATGCTCGTCAATCTGGGATTTGCGCATGTTGAAAAATTCACCGCTGCCGGGAACAAACCGGCACAGCACATAGCGCTTTTCGTGATTGGGATTTTTTCCATCCAGGTTTTCCCAGTGGTATTCCAGAAGGCCGATATAGGCCATCTGTTCCAGCAGCGGTTCCAGTTTTTCTGCCGGCATACCGGTCATTTTCACCAGCTGCTGCAAAGTCTTTGGCTTTCGCACCTGCATTTTCAGGGCCACATCCGCCATTTCGTCGGTTATGAGACCTGCCAGTCCCCAGTATTCCGGATCGTCACCGGAGACACCT
The DNA here is from genome assembly GCA_944387145.1 of uncultured Oscillospiraceae bacterium. GTDB lineage: Bacteria > Bacillota > Clostridia > Oscillospirales > Oscillospiraceae > Faecousia. The sequence continues at coordinate 6,373 of CALXDU010000034.1, forward strand.
TTGATTTTAGCAGGAACCCGGTCGGTGATTTTTTTGCCCAGGGCGATGATCTTTTCCCGAGGGGCATCGCTTTTGGGGAGGGGAAAGTCCAGTTTGCTTTCATCCAGGGGGAACTTGGTATCGCTCATATCAATTCTCTCCTTTCCAGGCGATTACTTCTGCTTTCAGCCAAGCGGCCAGAGCCTCCACACCCTTGCCTGTTTTGGCGCTGATGGGGAAAATTCTGGCGTTGGGATTGCGCATGTGAATATACTCCGTGCATTTGTCCAGATCAAAATCAAAATAGGGCTGTACGTCCATTTTGTTGATGATAACCGTATCACAGACCTGGAACATCAGCGGATATTTCAGCGGCTTGTCGTGGCCTTCCGGAACAGACAGTATCATGCAGTTGGCGGAAGCACCGGTGTCAAATTCTGCTGGGCATACCAGATTGCCAACATTTTCCAGGATGACCAGATCCAACTCACCAGGGTCTAATCCGTCCAATCCCTGCCTTGTCATGGCAGCGTCCAGATGGCACATGCCGCCGGTATGCAGCTGAATGGCTTTGGCACCGGTGGCGGCAATGGTTTTGGCATCTACATCGGAGTCAATGTCCGCTTCCATCACGCCAATGCGCAATTCGTCCTTTAAGGCTCCAATCAGCCGGGTGAGGGTGGTGGTTTTTCCGGAGCCGGGGGAGGACATGAGATTCAGCAGATAAATTCCCTTGCCCTTCAGTTCCTCCCGCAGGGCGGAAGCCTGGGCATCGTTGTTGGCAAAGACGCTTTGTTTTATCTCTAAAATTTTAATCTTCTCCATAGGCGTCAGATGCTCCTTCCTGGTCATACCAGAGTTTTCCTTTTCTTATAGTGTAAGTCTATTTCCAAACCATGTCAATGATACTTTCACTTTTCATCGATTTATCCTGGAATTTGACATTGTTTTTGTGAATAATCCATGGTAAAATAAAATTCGTGGTATGTGGTATAACCACAAAAAAGGAGATACGCTCTATGGAATTTGAAAGACTCTACGCACCCAGCCTGAAAGATCTGTTTGTGCAGCAGCTTCAGGGGATGATTTTGTCGGGAGACTTACCCTTGGGAACCAAACTGCCGCCGGAGCGGGAGCTGTGCCAGCAGATGCATGTCAGTCGGGCGGTGGTTAATTCCGGCATTGCAGAGTTGGCCCGCCAGGGATTTTTGGAGGTGCGGCCCCGTCAGGGGGCTTATGTGACGGACTACCGCCGCAATGGCAATATGGATACCCTGATGGCAATCATGCACTACAATGGCGGCGTGCTGGGCAGAGAAGAAATCCGCTCCATCCTGGAAGTGCGTTGGGGATTGGAACAGATGACCGTCAGCCGGGCCATTGATTTTGCCAGTGATGAAGATCTGGAAAATCTGGGTCAATACGTCCGGGCTTTGGCTGCCAGCCCAACCCCATCTCCGGCCCAGGCGGCGGAACTGGCATTTCAGTTCCACCACGAGCTGACCCTGGCGGGAGGAAATTCCATTCTGCCGCTGATTTACCTTTCTTTTAAGGTGCCATGCATGGCATTGTGGATTCGCTTTTGCCGGAAATTCGGAGTTCACGCCCTCCATGACAATGTCCAGGAACTATACCGCCACCTGCTGAATCGGGACAAAGAAGGAGCCTCCCGCTGGGCACAGAAATACCTGACGGAAGCCATCAGCGGCAGTCAGCAGATTTATGAAGCATAAAAAACATCCCCTGTTGGAATTTGAACCAACAGGGGATGTCTGCTTCCTGCACAGCATCAAACGCAGGCTTCTTTGATTATGGAAATGGCATTCATCAAAACGTCCATGGGGATATTCAATGCCGGAAGCAGCCGGACTTTGTTCTTGGCGGTCAGGCACAGCACGCCTTTTTCCATACAGGCTTTCACCACCTCAAATGCCGGTTTCTTTGTCTGGATACCGATCATCAATCCCAGGCCGCACACGGATTCGATGCCTTCGGCATCGGTTAAGGCGGTGAAGACCGCTTCGCTCTTCTTCTGCACATCCGCCAGGAAGGCATCATCCAGACGATTCAGAATACTTAAGGCCCCGGCGCAGCACACCGGATTTCCGCCGAAGGTAGAGCCGTGATCGCCAAAACCCAGAACTGCCTCCACTTTCTCTCCCAATAGGGTAGCGCCCAGAGGCAAGCCGCCGCCCAACCCCTTTGCTGTGGAAACCACATCGGGCTGAATGCCATAGTGCATATAGGCGTAAAGTTTCCCGCTGCGGCCGTTGCCGGTCTGCACTTCATCCACCATGAGCAAAATGTCCTGCTCCTGAGCAAGCTTCGCTACCGCCTGAACGTAGTCCTTGTTCAGTACATTCACGCCGCCTTCGCCCTGAACGCACTCCAGCAAAATGGCGGCCACGGAGTTTTCCTGACACAGCTGCTGCATATGGGCAATGTCGTTGGCCCGGGCGTGAACAAAGCCGGGGGTCAAAGGCTGGAACAGTTCATGGTAGTGATCCTGTCCGGTGGCAGCTAAGGTGGTCAGGGTACGCCCGTGGAAGCTGTTTTCCAGGGTAATGATGGTATAGCATCCGCTGCCTTTTTTATCGGCGGCATACTTTCGGGCAACTTTGATGGCACATTCATTGGCCTCTGCACCGGAATTGCAGAAGAAAACCTTCTTCATGCCGGTTTTCTGACACAGCAGCTGAGCAAGCTGGGCGCAGGGCTGGGTGTAGTACAGGTTGGACATGTGCTGCACCTTTCCCAGCTGCTGCATCACCGCTTCTTTCCACGCTTCGTCGGCAATTCCAAAGGCGGTGACCCCAATGCCGCTGCCCATGTCGATGTATGCTTTTCCGGTATCATCATAAACCAGGGAACCCTTGCCGGAAACCACTTCGATGGGGAATCGGGCATAGGTATTGGCCACATAGGTTTTATCGATGGATTTCAGATTCGTCATATGCTTCATCTCCCACAACCATAGTACCGGCGCCTTCGTCGGTGAGAATCTCCATGAGAATCGAATGGGGCACCCGACCATCCATGATGATGACGCTGCTGACGCCTTTGGAAATGGCCTGGATGCAGCAGTCCACCTTTGGAATCATACCTCCGGAGATCACCCCTTGCTCAAACAAAGCTTTTGCTTTGGAAACGGTGAGCATGGGAATCAAGGTGCTGGGGTCGTCCTTTTTCTGCAGAACACCATCAATGTCGGTCATCATAATCAGACGCTTTGCCTTCAGCGCTCCGGCGATGCAGGCAGCGGCGGTGTCTCCGTTGATGTTGTATACGTTGCCATTGTTGTCGCAGCCCAGGGTGGAAATTACCGGGATATACCCTTTTTCCAGCAAGTCCATTACCGGCTGAATGTTGATGTTGGTGATTTTGCCTACATATCCCAACTTCGGGTCTTTCATTTCCGCTTCAATCAGGTGTCCGTCCATGCCGGAAAGTCCCATGGCCTTGCCGCCTTTGGTTTGCAGCAGATTCACCAGGGTTTTGTTTACCCGGCCTGCCAGAACCATCTGTACAATGTCTACCGTTTCCTTGTCCGTGACCCGCAGGCCGTCTACAAACTGGGCTTTTTTGCCCAGTTTTCCCATCAATTCACTGATTTCCGGCCCGCCGCCATGAACCAGCACCACTTTCACGCCAACCAGCCACAGCAGCAGAATGTCCTCCATGACCTGCATTTTCAGCTGCTCGTTAATCATGGCGTTTCCGCCGTATTTTACAACCACAATCTGACCATTATACTTGCGAATGTAAGGCAGGGCTTCGGTCAGCACCTGTGCCCGCTGGGCGTTGGAAAAAATATCGACTGTATCCATAGCTTGCCCTCACGTTCTGTAGTCGCCGTTGATGTGGACGTATTCATAGGTCAAATCACAGCCCCAGGCGGTAGCCTCTGCGCTGCCATCGCCCAGGGAAACAAGAATTTCAATCTCCGTTTCCAGCAGGACCTTCTTTGCCACCTCTTCGGAAAAATCAATTCCGGCACCGTCCTGACAAACCGCCACTTCTCCTGCCGGAGAGCGGAAAGAAACGGCTACTTTGCTGACATCTACCTGAGCACCGCTGTAGCCAATGGCGCACAGAATCCGTCCCCAGTTGGCGTCGGCTCCGAACATTGCCGCCTTGGTCAGGCTGGAACAGACTACACTTTTTGCGATGGTTTTGGCAGCATCCCAGTCTTTTGCGCCGGTGACTTTGCACTCCAGCAGCTTGGTTGCCCCTTCGCCATCGCCGGCAATGCTGCGGCACAGATGGATGTTTACGGTGTTCAGCGCCTTCATGAATTGGGAAAAATCCTCGCCTTCGCTATCGATGGGGGTGTTTCCGGCCAAGCCGTTGGCCAGAATGGTGACCATGTCGTTGGTGGAAGTATCCCCGTCTACGCTGATCATATTGAAGGTTTTCTGAATATCTCCGCTCAGGGCCTTCTGAAGCATCTGGGGAGAAATGGCTGCGTCCGTGGTGAGGAATACCAGCATGGTAGCCATATTGGGGTGGATCATGCCGCTGCCCTTGGCAATGCCGCCGATGTGACAGGTTTTGCCGCCCAGCTGAAATTCCACCGCAATTTCCTTGGGCTTGGTGTCTGTGGTCATGATGGCTTCACAGGCGTCTGAGCTGCCCTTGGCATTCAGCAGGGAAGCCAGATGAGGCATATGCTCTGCTATGGGGTCGATGGACAGTGGCTGTCCGATCACACCGGTGGAAGCAACTACCACGTCGTCGGGACTGATTCCCAGAGCGTTGGCGGTAAGCGTGCTCATTTCTTCTGCAATTTGAATGCCGTTGGCATTGCAGGTGTTGGCGTTGCCGCTGTTGCAGACCACAGCCTGGGCTTTCCCATCGGATAAGTGGGATTTGGTTACGATCAAGGGAGCGCCCTTTACCAGATTGGTGGTGTAAACCGCAGCGGCACTGCAAGGTACCTGACTGTAAATCAGGGCTAAATCCTTTTTCGTCCGATTCTTGCGAATGCCGCAATGCACGCCTGCGGCTAAAAATCCCTTTGCGGCGCAAACGCCGCCGGAAATCAGTTTCATAATACGACCTCTCTTTCTTATCTGCCGATGTTCAGACCGGTGGTTTCCTCCAGTCCCAGGATGATGTTCATATTTTGAATGGCGGCGCCGGATGCGCCTTTTCCCAGGTTGTCAAAGAAAGCCATCAGCAAAATTCTTTCTTCGTTTCCGCCCAGGCAGATGGACATGTCATCCCGACCTGCCAGTGCATTTGCGGCAGCCATGCCGCTCAATGGCATGGTGTCAAAATGCACGATGGGACCGTGATAACAGCTGGAATAAATTTCTGCCAGATCTTTCTGGTTTCCCCGAATGTCCGATTGAAACAGGGGAACCGTCACCAGCATCCCGCTGTAAAAGTCAGATACAATAGGGCAGAATACAGGAACCTGTTCCAGACCGCAAATGCGAACCATTTCCGGCAGATGTTTGTGGTTCTGGTTCAAGCCGTACTGCCTGGGAGCGGACAATTCCGGATTGCCGCATTCGTAGTCGCCAATCATCTTTTTTCCGCCTCCGGAGTACCCGGTTAGGGAAAAGCAGGTCAGAGCCGCGTCTTTTTTGAGAATGCCAGCCTGAACCAAGGGCTGCACCAGCGCAATAAAGCCGCTGGCGTGACAGCCGGGGTTTGCTACCCGGCGGGAAGCGGCGATTTTCTCCCGGTAGCCTGCCAGCTCTGCAAAGCCATACACCCAACCCGGAGCTGTTCGGTGGGCGGTGGAGGTGTCGATGACGGCGGTGTTTCCGTGTACCATGGAGGCGGCTTCCACAGCTGCGTCATCCGGCAGACAGAAAAATGCTACATCGGCAGAATTGATGGCTTCTTCCCGGGCCTTGGGGTCTTTTCGCAAGGATTCCGGAAGACAGATCAGGGAAATGTCCTTCCGGGACTGGAGCCGCTCGTGAATGCGAAGCCCTGTGGTTCCGGCGCTGCCATCAATAAATACATGGGTCATGGAATTGTTGCCTCCTGCGGTGTACTTGCTATTTTGGGGAATGTGCCTGGGGTACAAGTGTTTTTTATGGAGAGATTATAGCGCTGGTTTATGCATATGTCAACAGAAATATACACAAATATGCAATAGTATGTGAATATTTTACAAAATAGACGAAAGGAAAAAACAGTATTATTCGCCATGTGGACAAAATATACATATTGTTGATGTTTGTCTGCTCAATCCGATGTGATTTGGCAGAACATAGCTCGGAAACAATATCGGAATCACGCTGCTTGATGTGTATATATACCAGAATATACTGCAACAAATGGAAAAATCCGCCAGACATTGTCTGACGGATTTTGAAAGAGTATGTATCGGTATCAGAAGGAAAGCTTCATCAGCCGGGATACGGCCAGGATATAGATTTTCAGCGCCTGGAACAGCAGAGCCTCCGGCACGCCTTCATTTGCGCCGTGCATCTGCCCTACAAAGTCCGGATATGCTGCTTCTGGTTCCTCAATGCCGAAGCTTACTGCATTCTTGAAATGACGGGCATAAGTTCCGCCGCCCATGGTAAAGGGCTTGTCGTTTCTTCCAGTCACTTCATTATAAGAGCGGATGCAGGCTTCAATTTCGGCAGAATCGGCGGGAATATAGAAGGGAACCCGAGATTTTTCCGCAACAAACCGGGCATCGCCTTGGCTTGCCAGTTTGTCGCAGGCGGCTTCAATTTCCTCGGCGGTGATGCTGGTAGGATAGCGTACGTCGATGGTCTGGCGCAGAATACCATTTTCCATGGAAATCACACCGCCAATGCAGGTCAGAGGGGTAAAAATGGTATCCGTGGCGGCAATACCGAAGGAAGAACCATCGGTGGAGGCCAGCAGCTGCTGCAGCATGGTCAGGTAGCGGTTTTCTGCATCCGAGCAAAGCTGATTGCGCAGCAGATAGTCCGTTACCAGGGCGATTGCGTTGACGGTTCCTTCCGGCGTGGAAGCGTGGCCGCCCATGCCGTGACCGGTGATTCGCACAATGCCGTTTTCTTCTTCTGCCAGAGAGATGCCATCGGTTTCTTTCAGACTGGAAATATCACAGCGAACCAGGGCATAGGCAAGATCCGGCACCACATTGTTGGCAACGCCGCCCTGGAAATCCACCAGATTGCCGCTCAGAGGTGCACTGACGAAGGTACCCCCAAAGCCGCCTTTTTCACCGTGGCCCACGGGGAACGATGCATCCGGGGTGAAGCAGAATGCCGGCATGGGGTAGTGCTCCAGGTAGTAGTCCACATCTTCCATTCCGGTTTCCTCTGCGCCGCCCAAAAGAATCCGAAGAGTGTAGGGGAGGGTTTCTCCGGTTTCCTGGCAGTACTCCTGGAAGAACTTTGCCAGATACAGGGTAATGACTGCAGGGCCTTTGTCATCTGCCACACCACGACCCAGGACAAAGCCTTCCCGCTGTGTCAGCTGGAAGGGGTCATAATCCCAGCCGTTTCCCGCAGGCACCACATCCAGGTGGGTAATGGCAGCAATTTGCTTTTCGCTCTTTCCGGGAACATCGGCATAGACCAGATAGCCGCTGCAATCCTGGGTGGGAAGACCGAAACGGCCCGCAATTTCCAAAGCTCTGTCCATGACTTTGCGGACACCTGCCCCGAAGGGACCGTTTTCTACCGGTTCCGCCCGGACACTGTCCACTTCAATTAGGGAAGCCAGATCTTTGAGAAAAGAATCCCGGTTTTCTTCCAAAAATTTGTCAATTCGCTGCATCAGCGCAGATTCGTTGATCATTCTCCATTCTCCTATTCTTCGGATGAAAAATCCGTTTGATATTGGGTCAGATATTCTCCCGCAGACCGGGTCATCTCCCGGGAAAAATCAGAATTGTACTTCCGCTGACAAAAGGCCTGGCACCAGTTGTCAAAGCTGCGCTGACCGGCTTTGCCGCCCAGAAGTGCGTGCAATTCCTCTGCATCCATGGAGCGGTAGCCGTTTTCGTGGACAATCTGTTCCATAGGGCACCGGGAAGGCTTGGGACGTTCTTGTTGCTGCTTCGTTGGATAGCCCAGAACCAGCATCACCGCCGGAAATACATACTCCGGCAGGGACAGCAGCTTGCGCTGAATCTGGCAGTTTTCCATAATATCGCCAATGTAGCACGAGCCAATTCCCAGACTTTCTGCCGCCGTCACGGCATTCTGAGCGGCGATTGCGGTATCCGTCACCGCCAGCATCAGATCCCCAACACCCGGTTCCCGGGGAGAGCAGCCTGTCATCTGGTAAGCATCGTACCATTTCTTGCAGTCAGCGCAGAAAACCAGAACCATGGGGGCTTTAGCAATAAACGGCTGATTGTCGCAGGACACCGCCAGGGCTTCTTTCAACGCCGGGTCGGTGATGTCCACAATGGTGTACAACTGCTGATTTCCGGCAGTGGGAGCCTGGACAGCTGCCTGCAAAATGGCGTTCTTTTCCTCTTTTCCAATGGGGCGATCCAGAAAGGCACGGACGGATCTGCGCTGATGTAGACTTCTTATGATTTCATTCATGGTGATCTGGGCAGCCGGAGCGCCCCTTGCCTCCTTTTCTGAGGGGTTACGTCCAAGATAAATTCAAACCAGCAAAAAGTCAAGACAATTTTCTTTCTCCTATCAATGAAGCAGCCGGGACAACCCGAAGGCATCCCGGCTGTGGTGTTGTGATGAAAATTTTTTGATTATGAGGACAGTTTCGGTGTCTGGGCAGCATCCCGAATGGCTTCCACAATGCCGTCCATATCCATGCCTACGGCGGAAGAGACTGCGGCTACTACGCTGCTCTCTACCACCGGACCATCTACCATGCGAATGTCCACGCCGTCAAATGAATCGATTACCATTTCCGTGGTCATGATGGCACTTCCCATATCAAACAGGACAATTACGCCATCTGCCCCGGCGACGGACTCGATGGCATCATAAATCCGCTGAAAATCGGTGCCGATCCCGCCATCGGGCAGACCACCGGCGGCAGCAATCGGAGCTTCCGGGGCCATTTGCAGGGCCAATTCCCGGGCACCTTCTGCAATTTTCTGGCTGTGAGACACAATGACAATTCCAACCATAGGGGCCTCCTTATGCGAAATGCTTTGCGATGACGGATAGCAGCAGGGAGAAGGAAGTAGCGCCCGGGTCCTGATGTCCCAGACTCCGTTCTCCCAGATAGCTGGCGCGCCCCTTTGTGGCGATCATGCCCTTGGTGTTTTCTACACCAGCCTGGGCGGCGGCAAGACCGGCGGCCAGAATCTCACCGGCAGAGCCGGATGCTGCCTTCATGGCCTCCAGTGCTGGAACCATAGCATCCAGCATGGTCTGCTCTCCTGTGGTGGATTTGCCCCGGAATTTAACGCCTTCCACGGCGGCATCCAGCATGGCCAGAAAATCCTCCATGGTCAATTCCGTTTTTCCGTTGGCCACAACGGCGGCTTTCATAAATGCGGTGCCGTACAGAGGACCGGAAGCGCCGCCGACGGTGGACACCAGGGTCATGCCAACGGTTTTCAGAATGGTGCCTGCATCTTTTTCCGCCAGAGACGGCAATTTATCCGCAACTGCCTGGAAGCCTCGGGCCATATTGATGCCGTGGTCGCTGTCACCGATGGGCATGTCCAGCTGGGTCAAAAAGTCTTTGTTTTCCTGAATGATTCCATTCATGCCTTCCAGAATGGAGATCAGATCGGCAATGGTTGCCATGGGCAATTCCTCCTTTGATTATGCTTTGTAAGCAGGGGTATCTGCCGGGGCATCCAGCAGGGCCTTCAGTTCGTCATCCAACCGCAGCAGACTGATGGAGAATCCGGCCATTTCCAGGGAGGTCATGTAATTGCCCACCAAGGTCTTGTAGACCTTGATGCCTTTTTCCGCCAGAACATCCGCAACCCGGTTGTTGATGATATACAGCTCCATCAAAGGTGTTGCGCCGGAGCCATTGACCATCACGGCAACCTCGCTGCCGCTGTAGTCGATATCCGCCAGAATCTTGGACAGCAGATGATCGGTGATGTCGTTGGCGGTCATGATCTTTTCTTTGTGGGTGCCGGGCTCGCCATGGATGCCGATGCCCACTTCCATTTCGTCCTCGCCGATTTCAAAGCCGGGTTTGCCAGCAGCAGGAACGGTGCAGGGGGTCAGAGCTGCACCCATGGTGCGCACATTGTCGATAACCTTCTGGGCAACGGCGTGAACTTCTTCCAGAGTTGCCCCTTGCTCTGCCTTGGCACCGGCAATCTTATGTACAAAAATCGTGCCTGCCACACCTCGGCGTCCGGTGGTGTACAGAGAGTCCTGAACGGCCACGTCATCATTGGTGACCACGCTCATGCACTTGATGCCGTCCATCTCGGCCATTTCTGCGGCCATTTCAAAATTCATCACGTCGCCGGTGTAGTTCTTGATGACCAGCAGAACACCGGCAGGGGTAGCCACTTCCCGGATGGCGGCTTCTACCTGATCCGGGGTGGGGGAGGTAAAGACTGCGCCTGCCACTGCTGCGTCCAGCATACCCTTGCCGACGAAACCGCCGTGGGCCGGCTCGTGGCCGGAACCGCCGCCGGAAACCAGTGCAACCTTATCCGTTTTTTTCTCCGCACGGACCAAAACGTTGTAGTCCGGAAGTTTTTTCAGGTGCTGCGGATGGGCCTTTGCAATGCCCTGGAGCATTTCCAGTTCTACATTTTCGACTTGATTGATCAGTTTTTTCATTGCAGATAACCTCCATGTCTATGTTGGATTCCCAGCGGGTGAGCGTTCTTCTTCCAGCTCATTGTGTATTTTAACATAATTAGATAGCTTTTTCAAGCACATATTTGTTAATATTATGTAAGGCAAAGGAAAGATTGGCAATTTTCAAAAAATAATATAAACTATACGGAAAAGGCAGATTTTGAACTGCATCCCATTTGTTATACAGTGTGGTATGCTGTATAACAAGTGGGGTGTTTCATTATGCCAAAAGGAGTACCAAACAAAAAAGATACGCCAGAATTCAAAAAACTATGGGAGCAGAAAATCTAGGCGATTACGACAACAACCGCAGAATCAAGGCAAAGCGAAAGGGCTTGCTGCCTGCAATTCACAGACAACAAGCCCTTTGGGCTGCTGAAATAAATTTACTTGGAAAATATTGTCTAACTTTTTGCCAGACGGCCTCTTACGCTTATTCGGTGATGGTGAAGGGAACTTTCGCCACAGACATACCGTTGAAGTACAGATACAGTACATAATCTCCGGAACTTTCCGGAATTTTTGGTACGTTCAACTCTGCGTAGTGATAATCACCGGCATACCACAGATCCTTCCAGTAACGATTCTCCAGAGTAATGAGCTCCGGCACCACATTGCCATAGCCGTCCTCAATCACATACAAGATATCCAGGGGGTATCCGGGAAGGTAAAAGTCAGTGGTACCATGCACTACCAGCGAAATGCCGTCACCAGGGGCAAACTGATCGGTATAGACGTCGCTGCTCAGATCCTCAAAGCGCCAATTTTGCTTTTCCGGAGTTTTCAGAAGCTGCACTTCCATGTTGTCGGCAGTAAGGGCATTTTCTGAGAAGGGCGCTGCCTCTGCAGTGGTATAAGAATACACATTGCTGAACACAGAGGTGCCGTCGGCGGCCTGCACCGTAAAGACATATTTGGCGCTTGGTACGATGGGATCGATTTCTGCGGAGGCATTGCTGCACTTGATGGTATCGGAAACGCTGCCGCCGTCAATGCTGTACGTCACCAGCCAGCCGCCTTCCGGAGCAGAACCTGTGTGTGTCCAACTGAGTTTCAGTACATCCAGCTCCGGATCTTCCTCATTTGCCATGGTAAACTGCGTGATATTAATGGGATTTGCGGTAATGCTGGTTTTGGCCGGCTGAGTCATACCGGATGCCGTCACTTCCACAGTATAACTGAAGGTGGGATCGATGTCCGTGAAGCTGACCTGAGTTTCGGTAGTGGTCAATTGGGTGTCATAGCCGCTTTCACTGTAGCAGCGCACATTCCAGCTTTCAACCACCACATCACCCGGTACATTCCAGTGTACGGTCATGTCATTGTTTCCAGTGGAGGTCACGGTCAGATCTTTGGCAAGAATCAGGCGGGAAGGCATGTATTCCAGAACTGTTTCTCCACTGACGGAGAGGGTATCACCTGCGTCCAGGGTGAAGGTGTACATCTTACCGATGGACAGATTGGGAACCGAAACAGAGTGACCGGAGAAGGTCTGTACCTGCTCTTCTTCTCCTTCTGCCATATAGCTCAGGGTCCAGGTTTCCGGCTCTTCGCCCTCTACCGTGAAGGTCAGAACCACGGAGCCATCTTCTTCACCGGCTGCGGGAGTGAAACTCAAAATGGTAGTGGTAGTATCGGTGGTGAAGCTATCCGATGTTTTGCCCACCAGCTCATGGAACCCATCAATGGACAACGCAATGGAATACAGCGTATCCGGGGTCAGCCCGGTGAAGGTTGCCTGCCCATTCAGCACACCCTGGGTCATGGTATTTCCTTGATTGTCCGAGCAGGTGACCTGAAGCAAGGCGTCATCCACATCCGAGTCAATGCTGACGGTCAAAGATTGTTTGGTTCCGTCAATGTCGATACCGCGGATGGTCTGACGGTAGATATTTTGATAATACCAGTACCCGCCAAAGCCAATCCCGGCCAGTATCAGAAGGATAACCACCGTGGTCAGCAGTTTCTTTGCCAAACGTTTCCCACTTTGGTCAGCAAATTTTTTCGTAACCTTCCGGGGCTGAGCATCGGATTCTTCCTCCATCAGCGGTTCCCGGGGAATGGTACCGTCGTCGATCTCGTCAGAATCTTCCTTCGCAAAGGCGAAAGGGTCCGGCGGATCGGGAATCTCCGGCAGTACCACGCCTTCCGGCGTTTCGTGAGCAATCAGGTCATCCGCTTTTTCCAAAATGCGGGATAGTTCATCCGACATTTCGTGAGGGAGCAGGGTGTCCGCTTCCTCCAAATCTTCTGCATCGGGATGTTCCTGCGGTTCTTCCGCAGTGTTCGAGGAAGCATCCGTCGCCTCCGGTGGGCTATCTTCCTCAGATGCTGCTTCGGGAGACTGGGATGTTTCATCCGATGGGGGACTTTCTTCTGGGGGGCTTTCCTCGGATGCAGTTTGTTCCGACGGAGAATCCGCAGATTCGATGTCGGCAGATGCGTCCTCCGGCTGCTGCTCTTTTGCCTGGGCTTCTTCAAATTCCAGGGGAAGATACGGGGTAATCGGCACGTCGTTGACGGCATTTCTCTGCATGTAGGAAACCAGAGCCTGGCCCATATCCTTGGGGCCCGTCCAGCGCTTTTCTGGGTCAGGATGGATGGCCTTCAAGATAATCTCCGCCAGCTCATAGTCGGCATTGATTGGTGCGGCAATCGCTTCTTCCGAATCAGCCGCCGGGATGACAGGCAGCTGCCCTTCATTATATAGCTGGTAGAGAATCATGCCCAACGCAAAGGTATCGATGGTCAGACTCAGCGGCACCATGGGGTCGGAAAGTTCCGGTGGGGTGTAATCACTTCGGTATCGGTCGGGAATGGTGGCAAAGCTCAGTTCCCGGATGGGAATAAACCCAACATCACCGATCCGGTATTCCTTCTTTTCGGAAATGAAGATATTGGCCGGTTTCAAATCCACATAGATGTATCCGGCCTGACGGCATACCGACAGTGCGCTGCACAGATCCAGTCCCAAATTGATCGCTTCCAAATGGGTGACTTGGTTGCGCCGGACGTACTTATCCAGAGAGCGCTTATAGCTGCCCAGCAGATACACTTCGTATCCCAGCCTGCGCCGGGTGATGGGTTCCATCTGCCAGCCCTCATAGGGAAGAAATCCTTCTATCTTGGAAAGGGTGCTCAGGATTTTGGCTTCCTCCAGGATAGCCTCACCGCTTTTGCGGAAATATTCCATCGCATCCGCAGGATCTTTATAGGCGCCTGCCAGCAGAAGGGCATCCATCTGAGCCTGGGTGGCAGGAATGGAGATAATCTTGACTATGTACTTTTGATCCGTATTCTCCTGGATGGCAGGACAGCAGATGATGCCGTCATGACTGCTCATGGGGCTGCCCATAAGGAAGCCGTCCAGCAAAGGAGAAATGGACTTGGGTTCTGACAAACAGATCGCCTCCTTTAACCAAACTATCATAAAATAAAATAACAAAAAAAGCAATACTTTTGTAGTTGTATTCCGGGGAATTTTGTGTTATAATGTCGACCAATAATGGTGCAGTTATGTGTACTGGAGGGATCCTGATGAGTAAGATTATTTGTGATGTTTGCGGAACCAGTTATCCGGATACTGCGGAACAATGCCCCATTTGCGGTTGTTCCCGGGATTCTGCGGCAGATTTGCTGGAAGATGAACTGCTGATGGATGACTTTGATTCACCCAAAACAAAGAATGACCGCACCCCGTCCAGAAAGAAAAAGGAAATTTTTGACTATGACGAAGTCAACAGTAGGCCCCGGCGGAGTCTGGAGGATGAGGATGATTCCTTGTTCGATGATGAAGAGGAAGAAGAAACCTATCAGTCCAATACTTTTGTGGTGATTTTGCTGACGGTTTTGATTGCGGCGCTGCTTCTGGCTGCTGGCTTCCTGTTCTTCCGTTACTTCCTGCCGAATATGAACCAGCAGGGAACGGCGGAGACCACCTTGCCCCAGTTCATGCAGACAACAGCGCCTATTGATGTAACGGGCGTTCCTTGCGAGAATTTGGTTATGACCAGTAAGCGGGAAGTAATTCTTAACGAAGCTGGTGACCGCTTCTTGGTGAATGTGGCTCCTATGCCTGACTACACTACGGACACGCTGGTGTTCACCTCTGCGGATGAAAGCATTGCCACGGTTACCGACGATGGTCGGATTGAAGCAGTGGCTGAGGGCGAAACCGTGGTGACCATTACCTGCGGCCAGCAGAAGATTGAGGTACCTG
>CALXDU010000035.1 GCA_944387145.1 uncultured Oscillospiraceae bacterium
CGTAAAATTGCAGTTGTTTATTGGAGCGGCACCGGCAACACCGAGGCCATGGCCAATGCGGTTGCGGAAGGTGCCAAGGATCACGGAGCCGATGTAACATTGTTCACAGCTGGGGAATTTTCCGGCTCTATGGTAAATGATTTTGATGCCATTGCCTTTGGCTGCCCCTCCATGGGAGCGGAGCAGCTGGAAGAGAGCGAATTTGAACCCATGTTTCTCGACTGTGAAAGCAAGCTGAAAGAGAAACCCATCGCACTCTTTGGCTCCTATGGCTGGGGTGACGGAGAGTGGATGCGTACCTGGGAGGAAAATTGCCGGGAAATCGGTGCGCAGCTGGTTGGCTCCGGTGTCATTTGCCAGGAAACGCCGGAGGATACGGCCCTGGCAGAATGCCGGGATCTGGGCGCAGCGCTATTGTAACAATCCCCGCTCTGTGGGGCGGCTGGTTTGGGAGGGCTGTATGGGAAGAAAAACCACTCGCCGGGAGGTCTATTTGCATTTGATCTGCCGGCTGTCCGAGAAAGGGAAGGTTCGGGGTGCGGACCTTGCCAGGGAACTGGAAGTTTCCCGACCTACGGTATGTGTGTACATAAAGCACCTGGCCCAGAATGGGGACATCCGGATAGACCCCCAGCGAGGGATTTGCCTGACAGAGCAGGGGAAATCGGTCATTGCAGCCAACCGGGAAACCCGGCAGGAGCTATCTTTGCTGCTGCAAAGCCTGGGGGTGGCGGCGGAAACGGCCTGCCTGGACGCAGAGAAAATGGAACGGCACCTAAGTCAGGACACACTGCAAGCCCTGCACCGGCTGTATTGTCAGAAAAGCAAAGACCATACCCAAATATAAAATTACAGCGTTGCGCCGAGGATGGCGCAACGCTGTTTTCCTTTTCCGGGGACTGAATTACAATGGTTAACGAGCCGAAGGCGGTGGCGGAAGCCATGGAAGCCAGATCTGCAATGAAGAAATTGATCAGCATGACCACAAAACACAGTCCTGCTGCCACCGCCTGGCTTTCTGTGATGGAGGAAATGTACATACCCACGGCAATCAGCGCCGCACCCAGACAGAAGAAACCGGCGATGGAACTGAAAGCCGCTGCCAGATTCAGGTTGCCGAAGGCCGTCAGAATCAGCGGATACAGGCTGATGATTACCAGGGAAATCAAAAACATGGTCAAAAGGGCCAGATACTTTCCTACCACCACCTGAGTCATGGACAGGGGCAGGGAGTAGAGCAGCTGGTCGGTTTTCTGCCGCCGCTCCTCTGGCAGAACCCGCATGGTCAGAATGGGTACGATAATCAAAAATACAAAGCTCATGCTGCCCAGCACATACTCAAAGTTGGTGGTTGCCGCCTGCAGGTTGTACACCATGGTACGGCGGTATGATTGCCATATCGCTTGCACAGATGGTTTACTTCAATCAAGACAATTCCTCCTTTTCTGCTGGGAACCATTGTAGCCGTCCAGGCTGAACTGTCCCTGAAAAAAGGAGGCCAGAATGTGAAAGAATTGTAAATTCCTATCCAAACAAACAATCGGGCCGTATCTTACAGCAGATACGGCCCGATGACGTTTGCTTTTGCCTTTACATATTGGAAATCGGCAGCTGAATGAAAAAGGTATTGATACCGTCCTCACTTTCGGCCCAGATTTTGCCTTTGTGGGACAGAACAATGCTTTGGGCTATGGACAGGCCCAGACCGTAACTGCCGTCCCGGCTTCTGGCTTTGTCCACACGGTAAAACCGTTTGAAGATATTCTGTAAATCTTCTGGGGAAATTTCCAGACCGGGGCTGGCAACGGACAGCAGGCAGTGTCCCCCGTGGCGAATCAGCTTGACCCAGATGCGGCCCTCCGGCGCGGAGTACTTCATAGCATTGTCCAGCAAGATTCCCAATACCTGCCGCAAATGGGAGTCGCTGGCTTTCAGGGTGATGCCTTTTTCCACAGCGGTGGACAGGGTCAGACCCTTTTCAAAGTACATTGGTTCAAAGGGCAAAACCGCATCCTCCACCAGCTGGCTCAGGTTCACCTGGGCAAAGTTGGTGCTTACCGAACCGTTGTCCACCCGGGTCAGCTCCAGCAGTCCTTCCACCAGGCCCCGCATTTGATGGGACATGGTCAGAATGCTGGAAGAGAATTGGTGTCTGGCGGTTTCGTCCTGGGCAGGGTCCTGGAGCAGCTCCGCATTGGTCAGAATCACCGCCAGGGGCGTTTTAAGTTCATGGGAAGCGTCCGCCACAAATTGCTGCTGCTGTTTCCAGGCTTTTTCCACAGGCTTCACCGCCCACCGGGCCAGCAAAATGCTGATGCATAGAAAGACCCCCATGCTGACAAGGCCAATCAGAATGCACACCTGAGTCAGGTGGCGGATGGCAGAGCGTTCGCTGGACATATCCGCAAACACCAACCACTGCCCGCTGATACCCATGGATTTGCTGAAGCGCAAATTGTACTCTTTCAGAACACCCATCTGCGCATCCTGTTCCAATGCGGCCTGGGTGATTTTCAGGATGGTTTGCTCATCCGACAAATCATAATACCCACCACTGGTGGCAATCAACTGGCCACGAAATCCGATGAGCACCGTAAAATAGGGAAGCCGAACCTCTTGGGAAATATCTCCCAGGTTGCGCTGCTGGGTTGGATTGGCGGAGATGGAGCGCAGAGTGCGGATGCTCTGCTCTTCCAGACTTTTGCTCATGTAATGGATCACCATGCCGAAGACCGTGCTGAGCATGATTGTCACAATGGCCATCACGATGCAGACAAATTTGATCCGCAGCTTTCTCAGCATGCTTCGTCCACCTCCAGATGGTAGCCCAGTCTGCGAATGGCCTGAATACGGACATTAGAGCCGATGCTCTGCAGCTTCTTGCGCAAAAAGCCTACATACACCTCCACATGATTTTCCACGGCATTGGAGTCAAATCCCCAGACCTTGGCAAGAATCACTTCCTTGGGCAGAATCTGGTTCTGCGACTGCATCAGAAACCGCATCACGTCAAATTCCCGGGCGGAGAGCTGAAGACGCTTTTCTCCGCATACCAGCATGCCGGTGGACAGTTCCAGGGCAGTATTGCCGCATACCAGCTCGTCCACCTGGTTGCCCTGACGGCGCAGCAGGGCGTTGATGCAGGCCAGAAGTTCCCGGGAGTCGAAGGGCTTGGTCAGATAATAGTCCGCTCCGGCGTTTAACCCATCAATTCGGTCTTCCAGGCCGGATTTGGCGGTGAGCATCAGAATCGGCGTGGCACAGCGTTTGGCTCGTACCTGCCGGGCTACCTGGTAGCCGTCCATACCCGGCATCATCACATCCAGAATCAGCAGATCATATACCCCGGTTTGGGCGTATTCGGCGCCGGTTTCTCCATCGTACACCGCTTCCACAGAAAAACCCTTGGATTCCAGCAGGGCTTTCAGGGAATCCGCCAGTAGCTTTTCGTCTTCAATAATCAAAACTTTCATGGTAATGCCTCTTTTCCCATTCTTAGTACTACTATAGTAGGATAGAAACCTGAATGCAACCTGAAAAAACAGCCGTTCACAGTAAATTTACGAAATGACAAAGCCGTCCCACGCACCAATGACGTGGGACGGCTCGATAAGATCAGTTTTTCCGGGACATCCGATGATCGCCCCGGACGGTGCTGCGCAGACCGATTTCCTTGCCGGTGGCAATGCGGACAATGTTTTCCCAGTGGCGGCACAGCATCACCAGGGAAGCGGTGCAGAGAATGGCAGTCAGCAGCAGGTCGTGGGTGGACAGTCCCATGTAAAGCGGCACCACAGCAATGGTACCCAGAGCGCCTACGGAAATGTAGTCCGTAATCAGGGTGGCCAGAATCACAACGGCAGCCACCAGCAGCGCCAGCTTCCAGTTCAAAGCCAAAGCAAGACCAAAGTAGGAAGCCAATCCCTTGCCGCCCCGGAAGCGCAGGTAGAAGGGGAAAATGTGCCCGATTACGCAGGCAACCCCGGCGCAGGCGCCGACGTAGACCGAATCCGAGAACAGCCAACGGGCAAGGAAAACCGCCAGCACGCACTTGAGAATGTCGTGCAGCGCAACTGCAATGCCTGCTTTCCAGCCCAGCAGGACGGTGGCGTTGGAAGCGCCCAGATTGCCGCTGCCGGAGCAGCGAATGTCGGTATTTCGCAGCTTTGCAATATAGTAAGCCATACTGGAGCAGCCGAGAAGATATCCCATCAGGATGGATAGAGCATATGCCATAAATTCTCCCACCTTTCTGATTCTTCGTTCATTATATCGCAGCAGAGGGCGGAAGGGAAGCACTTTTCTCAGAATTGAAGAAAAAACCGGCTCCTGAATCCAGGAGCCGGGACAGTCAATTCAGATTCAGTTTCCGGTTGACAAAGTGATACATCAGAATGTAACTTACCACGCCAATTACCAGGAGCAGCGCTGTCTGAGAAGCCAGCAGATTGTCAAATACCCGGTAGGGGTCACTGCTGCCGGTCATGGCAGGCAGATTGCTCAGGATGCTGATGGTACCGCTGACCAGAGAGATGCCCACATGGATGCCGTAGTAAACACCGATGGCAGCCAGAATCTTATGCTTCTGGGCGATGATGGAACCGATGGTTACGGACAGCATTACCACCACAATCTCGCAGACCATGCCGACCAGCGCATTGGCCAGGAACATCCACACATACCGGATCTCTTCCTGCTGAAGCAGAAGTTTCAGTTTCTCCCAAATGCTGGGCATCATATCCCACAGCATGGGGAAAAGTCCTTCCAGGGCGGAGAAGCCAACGAGACAAAAACCGATGAAGCTGACCCCCAGGGCTGCAATGGCAACAGCGGCACCAATCAGGTTGGTGACCAGGCTGGACAGCAGAATCTGGTGGGTGGTCACCGGCAGAGTAAAGGTCAGGTAACCTTCGTCGGTGAACCGGCTCTTGTAGAATCGCCAGATGGTGAAAAATTCGATGCCCGCTGCGCAGATGAAAATTCCCACAATGGCCGCAATCATAGACAGTACACACAGTACGACTTCCAGCCCGGCTTGGGCTTCCTCGTCGCCGAACCACACCAGGTAGCGCATGGCAGCGCCCCCCACAAGTGCAGCACTCAGACTAATCAGAAACAGCAGTCCCAGCACACCCCGGGCAGCCCGCCATTCGTGTTTTAGCAGTTTGGTAAACATTTGAACACCTCCCGGAACAGTTCATCCAGGGACTTTCCGGTTTCTTCCCTGGTTTCGTCGGCATTGCCGTAACGGACCACCTTGCCCTGATTCAGAAAAACAAATTCGTCCAGAATCCGCTCCACATCGGCAATCAGGTGGGTGGAGATCAGCACGGTGGCAGTGGGGTCATAGTTGGTGATGATGGTATTGAGCACATAGTCCCGGGCCGCCGGGTCCACGCCGCCGATGGGTTCGTCCAGCAGGTACAGTTTTGCCCGCCGGGACATCACCAGCACCAACTGTACCTTCTCCTGGTTGCCCTTGGACAGGGTGCGGAAGCGAACATCCTGGGCAATGCCCAGAGCGCTGAGCATCTGCTCTGCACGCTGGCGGTCAAAGTCTGCGTAGAAGTCCTGGAAAAAGTCCAGCAATTCCCGGATTTTCCGCTGTCTGCTGAAGTAGGGCCGGTCAGGCAGATAGGATACTAAAGATTTTGTCCCCGTTCCCACCGGTTCTCCACAGACACAGACGCTGCCGGATGTGGGGGTGAGTAATCCTGCTGTCAGCTTAATCAAAGTGGTTTTGCCGCTGCCGTTGGGGCCAAGCAGGCCAACAATCTTTCCCTGGGGCAGCTCCAGATTCACACCGTCCAGGGCCAGGGTATGGTGATAGCGCATGGTCAGGCCGGTGGTTTGCAGTGCGTATGTCTGCACGTTATGATTCCTCCTTCTTTTCGGCAAAGGACAGCAAAAGATTTGCTGCCTGCTCCGGTGTCAGGCCAAAGACCCGGAATCTCTCAAGGCATTCCCGGGCCAGTTCCTGCAATGCTTCGTCCCGCATGGCAGACAGGACCCTTTGCTCCTGGGTAACGGTGCGGCCATTGGTGCCGCCGCCTACCAGAAGACCCTCTCGTTCCAGTTCTGTCAGCGCCCGCTGTACGGTGTTAGGATTCACCTGAGCCTGGGCTGCCAGATCCCGGACGGAAGGGATTTTCTGACCGGGACGCCATTCTCCTGTCAGAATGGCGCCCCGAATGGTTGCCATGATTTGCTGATACACCGGACGTTCTCCGGTAAATTTCCAGTTCATAGGCACCTCCCCTTTGTGTTACTGTATTACTACACTAATACAGTAACACAGCAGAAGAGAATTGTCAATAAGAAAATAAAATTTTTGCCGCCGGAAAGATTCCCGGCGGCAAAAGCCATATTCGTCTTTTATCCCAGCACAAGATCCACTCCCTGCTGGAGCATGTCGGCAGTCAGAGCGCCCTGAGCCCAGACTACAAAGTTGCCTTCGGCATCCAGGAAGTAGCTCACCGGCACCGCATTGACGCCGTAAGCGGCAGCGGCATCCAGATCCGAGTCAAAATAAATGGGGAAGGTATAGCCCTGTTCTTCGATAAACTTGGAGGCTGTTTCCACCGTCTCCTGAGAGCCGTCGGTGAGGTTTACCAGTACAAAGTGGATGTCCTCGCCATACTGGTCATAGAAATTCTGAAATTCCGGCATCTCGCTGACACAAGGCCCGCACCAGCTGGCCCAAAAGTTCAGAATCACCGGTTTTCCCCGGAAGTCCGACAACTTCACCGGATTGTTGTCCTTGTCGTAAACCGTAAAATCCGGGGCTGGATGAACAGCGGCCTCGGTTTCGTCACTGGTTGCCTGGGTAGATTGGGGAGCGGCTGCAAAACCGCCCAGGGAAACTTCTCCGCTGAGCTGGTTGTACAGCAGATAGGCGCCGGCAATGATGACGGCAAAGGCCAGTACCAGAGCAAGCAGCTTTAATAGTTTATAAGTCTTTTCCATAGAGTCCTCCTTTGACGGTTATTGCAGAATCCGCAGGAATCGTCCCAGCATGCCGGTGGCCATCAGCACGCCAACCACAACCAGCAGTCCGCCGCAGACCCGGTTGATGATGCCGTAATGGGATTTAATCCAGGTAAAGGCAGATTTCAGCTTGTCAATCAGCACGGCGCTGAACAGGAAGGGGATTCCCAGTCCCAGAGAGTAGCACAGCAGCATGGTCATGCCCTCCAGCACATGTCCCTGCTGGGAAGCCAGCATCAGGGCAGAGCCCAGGAATACACCCACACAGGGCGTCCAGCCCACAGAGAAAATCACGCCGAACAGGAAAGCGGAGAAAAATCCCATGTTTTCCTTCACACCGCCATGGCTGCCGCCTCGGAACAGATTCCATTTCAACAGTCCCATATAGTTCAGGCCAAACAAAATCACCACAGCTCCGCAAACCAGGTTGACCCAGGTCTGGTACCGGGTCAGAAAGCTGCCAACCGTACCGGCCAGGGCGCCCATGGCGGTGAACACCAGTGTAAAGCCCAGAACAAATCCCACCACGCAGGTCAGGGTTTTCCGGGTACTGCGCTGACCGCCGCCGGCAAAGTAGGAAATGTAAATGGGCAGCATGGGCAGCAGACAAGGGGAGATAAAGGTGATGATTCCTTCCAAGAAGGAAATCAGATATTGCATAATGTCCCTCCTTATGATTTTTCCTCATTATAACGTAAATAGGATTCATTTGCAAATACTATTTTCTGTATCAAAAAATGTTTACATCTTCCGCAAAAAAACAGCGGCGTGGTTTTCCACGCCGCTGAAAAAGCAGGACAAATCAGTCGTTGGTATAGTTATCGAAGTAACCCTGAATGTGGATGATGGGGGTACCCTTGTCACCGGAGCCGGAGGTCAGGTCGCACAGAGAGCCGATCAGGTCGGTCAGGCGGCGGGGGGTAGTGCCCTGGGAGGCCATGGAGCCGGCCAGGTTGCTGTCCTTCTGGCGGATAGCGCCCTCAATGGCAGCCTTCAGATCTGCACCGGACAGACCGGCAAAGTCGTTGTCTGCCAGGTACTTCAGCTTCAGCTCATTGGGGGTTCCTTCCAGGCCGGAGGTATAGGCGGGGGAGACCACCGGGTCAGCCAGCTCCCAGATCTTGCCCACGGGGTCTTTGAAGGCACCGTCGCCATAAACCATGACTTCCACCAGCTTGCCGGTCTTTTCCAGGAACTTGGCCTGGATGTCCTTGACCAAGCCGGTGCACTCCCGGGGGAAGAGCTTGACCTTGTCTTCGGTGGACTTGTTGGAGCCCAGCAGACCGTACTTTTCGTTGCAGCCGCTGCCGTCCACGGGAGCGGTGAGGATATCGTCCAGACCGCAGACCTTCTCGGCACCGGCGCCAATCAGCAGCCGCTTGGTGCGGGCGCGGGTGTGGATGTCGCAGGTCAGCACGTTCTTGGTGTAGTCCAGAATCACCCGGGGATCGTTGGCGAAAATTACCTCTACCTGGCAGCCTTCCTCCTGAATCAGGTCGGAGTAGTACTGCACATAGTCAACCAGGGTGAAGGGGTGCAGGTTCTCACCGAAGAGCTGACGATAACGCTCCAGGGTCAGCACATCGGAGTAGGGATTGATCTTTGCCTCATCCAGCTTGTCCAGGGAAACCAGCTCGTTGCCCACCTCATCGGAAGGATAGCTCAGCATCAGCACGATCTTCTTGGCGCCCCGGGCAATGCCCCGCAGGCAGATGGCGAAGCGGTTCCGGGAGAGGATGGGGAAAATAACACCAATGGTTCCGCCGCCCAGCTTGGCACGGATGTCGGTGGCAATGGCATCGACGGATGCGTAGTTACCCTGGGCACGGGCCACCACGGACTCAGTAACGGCAACCACATCCCGGTTGCGCATTTCATAACCTTCGCTTTCGGCAGCAGCCAGGACACTGTCAACGACGATATTCGCCAGGTCGTCGCCCTCTCGGATGATGGGGCCACGGATGCCTCTGGATACGGTTCCGACTTTTCTTTCCATGTTTGCAACCTCATTTCTCCGGCTTGGAGCACCAAAACCGGAATAGAATCAACATAATAGTTATACCGCAGCTGCGGCGGATTTTCAACATTTTTTTTATAAAAGCGAAAGAAAAACAAAGAATTGTCAATTTTCACGATTTTTGAAGGAAGGAATTTTCCACACTGGGGAATATTGGATAGGGGCGGAAATGGGCGTTTTCCGGAATTATCCTGCGTTCCGGGCAAAAAATGCCACAGCCACGGCGCCGGGGCCAACATGGGTGCCCACCACGCTGCTGACGATGCTTACGGGAAGGGTTTGCACCTGTCCTTCCCACAGCGCGGCGCTGTCGGCAATGTATTTTTGCAGCAGTGCCTCGCTCAGACCAGTATAACCCAGCATCAGAGGCTTAGTAAAGTCCACACCGCCGGATTTCTGGATTTCCTGAACCAGCAGATTGTTGCCCTGCTTGGAGCCTCTGGCCTTTCCCATCATCTTGACTTCGCCATCGGTGACGGAAATGACGGGCTTGATGTTCAGAAGTCCGCCGGCAAAGGCTACGGTGGAGGAAACCCGGCCGCCCTTTTTCAGATACTCCAGGGTGTCTACCAAGGCCAGTACCCGGACCTTCTGCCGCTGGGCCAGCAGCTCCCGGGCCAGTTCCTCCGCTTCCATGCCGGAGTTTGCCAGCTGCAGGGCGTACTCTGCCAGAATGCCCCCGCCGATGGCAACGGTCAGGGTGTCCACTACAAAAATCTTTCCGGGGAACTCTTCCGCGGCAATGCTGGCGCTCTGGTAAGTACCGGAAAGCTTGGAGGACACGGTCAGGCAAACCGCCGTATCTCCGGCGTCCACGACCTCCTGAAATACCTGGGAGAAGGCATAAGGGGTGGGCTGGCTGGTGGTGGGCAGCACGTCGCTCTCCACCAGCAGTTCGTAGAATTTCTTGGAATCGATATCCACACCGGATACATACTGCTTGTCGCCAAAGAGAATGGTCATGGGAACGATTTTGACCTGCTGGGCGACCTCGGGGGTGAGGTCTGCAGTGGAATCTACAATAATCTTAACGCTCATAATAACTCCTTGTATTCGTTCATTTTTGGGAAGCGGAAGAATCCGCCTTGATCCCTTCTTTGCAGATGGTGTGCAGATTCCCGGCAATCAGCGACAGAACCTGATAGAAAACTTCCCGCTGGGCGTCGTTCAAACCTGCGCCTGCCTGTTCCACAGCCAGCTGGGCTTTTTGACTGACAGTGGCGGCAGCGGATTTTCCCTGCTCGGTGAGGGTCAGAATTGCCCGGTATTTGGAACCGTTGGGCATTTCCCGCACCACCATCCCGGACTGCTCCAGTTCTGCCAGAATCCGGGAAATGGCGGCTTTGTCCTTTTCGCAAATCTCGCACAGCCGTGCCGCGGTGATTCCGGCAGGGCGCCGGCTCATGGCCAGAAGGCACTGGGCATGAGGGCCTTTCAAGCCGTACTTGGCCATCTCCAGCCGCTCGATTTTTTGAATATCGTGGTACATGCAGGACACCGATGCGGAAAAAAGTTCGTATTTGCTGATCATGATGGAACCTCCAGATGTTGAGTAAACAACGTTTCTGATTATAGTAATATTTGAAAACTTTGTCAATGATGATTTTTATTCCTCTGCACTGCCGGGGCGGAAATGTTTTCAAAAAGTTGTGTTTTGCTTGCTTGTAATGGTTGACATCCAGTGATATAATATCACACAGAGAATTTTTTTAGAAGGTGTTACTATGACAAAAATTGATATTTTTTCCGGCTTTCTGGGCGCCGGCAAGACCACGCTGATTAAAAAGCTGATTTCCGAAGGCTACCAGGGACAGAAGCTGGTGCTGATTGAAAACGAGTTCGGCGAAATCGGCATTGACGGCGGATTCCTTCAGGATGCGGGCATCAACATTACCGAGATGAACTCCGGCTGCATCTGCTGCTCTCTGGTGGGTGACTTCGGCAAGGCTCTGAAGCAGGTCATCGAGCAGTACAACCCCGACCGGATTCTCATTGAGCCCTCCGGTGTGGGCAAGCTGTCCGACGTCATCGGTGCGGTGAACAAAGTGACCAACGACCAGGTTACCCTGGGATACACTGTGGCGGTTGCCGATGCAGGCAAGGTCAAGGTGTATATGAAGAACTTTGGTGAGTTCTACAACAACCAGGTGGAGACCGCTTCTACCATTATCCTGTCCCGTACCGATTCCATCCCCCAGGCCAAGCTGGATGCCGCAGTGGCCATGCTCCGGGAGCACAACAGCGTAGCAACCATCGTCACCACGCCTTGGAATGACCTGACCGGCGAGCAGCTGCTCCAGGCCATGGAGGGCAAAGCCAGCCTGGCAGCAGAACTGGCCCAGCTGGAGATGGAGCGTCTTGCTGCAGAAGAGGAGCACGAACACCATCACCACCATGAGCATGAGCATCATCATGACCATGATGAGCACTGCACCTGTGGCTGCCACGATCATGAGGAGCACGAGCACCATCACGAGCATCACCATGGCCACGATGAGCACTGCACCTGCGGCTGCCACGACCACGATCATCACGAGCACCCTCACGAGCATCACCATGACCACGATGAGCATTGCACTTGCGGCTGCCATGACCATCACCATCATCACCATGCCGACGAGGTGTTCACTTCCTGGGGCGTGGAAACTGCCAGAAAGTTTGACAAGGCAGCTGTGGAGCAGGCGCTGCACCAGCTGGATTCCGGCAAGTACGGCATGATCCTCCGGGCCAAGGGCATTCTGCCTGCTGTGGACGGCAGCTGGATTCACTTTGACTATGTTCCCGAGGAATATAATGTCCGCACCGGCAGCGCTGATGTGACCGGCAAGCTCTGTGTCATTGGTTCCAAGCTGGACGAAGCCGGCGTAGCCGCTCTGTTTGGGGTGTAAGCATGGTACAGATTCCTGTGTATTCCTTTACGGGATTTCTGGATTCCGGAAAGACCAAATTCATCCAGGAGACCCTGGAAGATCCCCGATTCAATGCCGGGGAGCGGACCTTGCTTCTGGTATTTGAAGAAGGGGAGGAAGAGTACGATTTTTCCACCTATCCCCACCAGAATGTCTACCTGGAAGTGTTGGATCAGCAGACCGTCACGGCCAAGGAGCTGCAGGCTTTGCAGAAAAAGTACAAAGCCCAGCGGGTGGTGGCAGAGCTCAACGGCATGCAGCAGGTAGGCGACCTGTACATGCGCTTCCCGGAAAACTGGGTGGTGGCCCAGGAAGTCATGTTTGCCGACTCCACCACCATTATGACTTACAATGCCAATATGCGCAATCTGGTAATGGATAAGCTGGTGGGCGCCCAGATGGTGGTGTTCAACCGGCTGACCCCCGGCGCCGACGTGATGCCCTTCCATAAGCTGGCCCGTGCCGCCAGCCGCCGGATTGACATTCTGTATGATTACACCGACGGCACTACCTCCTTTGACGACATCGAAGACCCGCTGCCCTTTGACATCAACGCTCCGGTAATTCAGGTCAAGGACGAGGACTATGCTCTGTGGTACCGGGATGTGTCGGAAGAGCCGGACAAGTACAACGGCAAAACCGTCTGCTTCAAAGCCCAGGTTGCCATGCTCCGCCGGGACAAAAACGGCATGTTCGCCCCGGGCCGGTTTGTGATGACCTGCTGCGTGGATGACATCCAGTTCTGCGGCATTCCCTGCCGATACGACCAGGCGGCAACGCTGGAATCCCGGAGCTGGGTGATGGTCACGGCGAAAATCAGCGCCGAGAAGCACCCCTTGTACAAAGGCGATGTAGGCCCCATCCTGACAGCCCTGGAAGTGGTCAAAGGCGCTGAGCCTGCTGACCCGGATGTGGCAACGTTCTGATAAACGCTATAGCAAATGCTGCTCCCCTTGGGGCAGCATTTTTGCATCTGGGAAAAAGAAGTGCAATTTTTTGAAAAGTATGATAGAATGAAGGAAAAACAGGAAAAGGTAGATGCCTATGTACCAACCACTTGCGGATTTGCTTCGCCCGCAGACATTGGATGAAGTCTACGGTCAGGAGCATATTTTGGGGAAGGATGCCGTGCTGCGACGGCTCATCGACTCCGGGAAGATTCCCAACATGGTCTTTTACGGCCCCAGCGGTACGGGGAAAACCACCGTTGCCAATATCATCGCCAAACAGACCAACCGGACGCTGTACAAGCTCAACGCCACCACCGCATCCACCGGGGATATTAAGGAAATTGTCTCCCAGCTGGATACCTTCCTGGCCCCCAACGGGGTGCTGCTGTACCTGGACGAGATTCAGTCCTTCAACAAAAAGCAGCAGCAGTCTCTGCTGGAGCACATTGAAAACGGAAAGATTACCCTGATTGCCTCCACCACGGAAAATCCATACTTCTATGTGTTCAATGCAATTCTGAGCCGGTCTACGGTGTTTGAGTTCAAGCAGATTTCTGCCTCTGCGGCCTTACAGGCGGTACGCCGGGCGGTTGCCTTTATGGAGCAGCGCACGGCTCTGACGGCGGTGCCGGAGGAGGGGGCGCTGGAATACATTGCCGGTGCCTGCGGCGGCGACCTGCGCAAGGCCATGAATGCGGTGGAGGTTCTGTTCTCCGCCGGAAGGCCGGAGGGGGAAAAACTGCCCCTGACCCTGGAAGATGCCAAAGCCGTAACCCAGAAAAGCGCTCTCCGGGCTGACCGGGACGGAGACAATCACTATGACCTGCTCTCGGCTCTGCAAAAATCCATCCGCGGCTCCGACCCGGATGCGGCCTGCCATTACTTGGCACGATTGCTGGAAGCGGGGCAGATGCAGTCCGCCTGCCGACGTTTGATGGTTATAGCCGCCGAGGATGTGGGACTGGCTTATCCCATGATTATTCCCATCGTCAACGCCTGTGTGGACATGGCCTTGAAGCTGGGCATGCCGGAAGCCCGGATTCCTTTGGGAGATGCGGCGGTGCTGATGGCCACTTCGCCCAAGTCCAATTCCGGTCACATTGCCCTGGATATGGCGATTTCCGACGTGCGCAAGGGAAAATCCGGGGATTTTCCCCGGCATTTGCAGAATGTCCATGCGGATTCTTATACCATGGAGCGGGAACAGGGCTACCTGTATCCCCACGATTTTCCCAACCACTGGGTTCGCCAGCAGTATCTGCCGGATGAACTGGTGGGAACCCACTACTATGAATACGGCCCCAATAAGCTGGAACAGGCAGCCAAGCAGTATTGGGACGCCATCAAAAAGGAGGGCTGACCATGGATGTGCGGGTAGGGGATGTGCTGCTGATGAAAAAGGCCCACCCCTGTGGAGAAAAGCGCTGGCAGGTACTGCGCACCGGTGCGGACTTCCGCCTGCGGTGCCTGGGCTGCGGCCACGAACTGATGACCCCCCGATTCAAAGCAGAAAAAAATATCCGTTCCATTGAACGCAAGGAAACCTCCGACTGATTATGTCGGAGGTTTTTCCTGTATTCCGGCGGAACCGGAGGAAAGGGAATGGGCCTTGCCTGAACTTGCGCCGAAACCGGGACATGGATGCGACCGACTTTTTTGCGCCGCCGGGCTATACTGGGTGCATACCGAATGGGGAGGCGAGGGTATGGAAGTTTACCTGGATTTGGTGATAATTCTCAACTTTTTGGTGGATTTTCTTCTGCTTCTGGGGACAAATCGGCTTTCCGGTTTTCCCCTGTCGGCAAAGCGCTGCGCTGTGGCAGCCTTGCTGGGCGGGCTCTACAGCGGCGGGTGCATGCTGCCGGGATTTCGCTTTCTGGGGAGCCTGCTGTGGCGGCTGGTGAGTCTTGGGCTGATGAGCGTGATTGCCTTTGGATGGAGCTGCAGCGCACTGAAACGAGGCGGGGTTTTCATTCTGCTGAGTATGGCGCTGGGGGGGATTGCCCTGAATTTTCAGCGGGGCAGCATGACGACGCTGATTCTCTGCGCCGGCAGCCTGTGGCTGCTGTGCCGGATCGCCTTCGGAGATAAGGTAGGCGGCCAGGAATACATACCCATCACCCTGACCTACGGCGGACAGAGCGCCAGCGTGATTGCCCTGCGGGATACCGGAAACACCCTTCGTGACCCAATTTCCGGGGAACCGGTGCTGGTGGTGTCTGCCAAAGTGGGGCAGCGCCTCACAGGAATGGGGGAAAGCCAATTCCAGAAACCTCTGGAAACCCTGGCCCAGCACCCTATATCCGGACTGCGGCTGGTGCCATACCGGGCGGTGGGACAAAGCTGCGGTATGCTCCTGGCCCTGCGGCTGGATCATGTAAAAATCGGAGATCGGGAGCAAAGTGCAATGGTGGCTTTTGCACCAGAGGGATTGGACGGCGGATATCAGGCGTTGGTAGCAGTGGGATAATTGTGGGGAAAGGGAGGAACTCTATGAAATTCTGGCTGGAACTGCTGAAAAAATTGGGACTTTTCCGGGATCAGGGGATTTTCTACATTGGGGGCAGTGATGTTTTGCCGCCTCCGCTGAAAGGGGATCAGGAGCAGGATGCTTTGCAGCGGCTGGAGCAAGGGGACGAAAAGGCCAAGCAGCAGCTGGTGGAGCACAACCTGCGTCTGGTGGTTTACATAGCCCGCCGATTTGAAAATACGGGAATCAACCTGGAAGATCTGATTTCCATCGGCACCATCGGCCTGATCAAGGCCATCGGCACCTATCGCCTGGACAAGAAAATCAAACTGGCAACCTATGCTTCCCGGTGCATTGAAAATGAAATCCTGATGTACATCCGCAAAACCTCCAATCAGAAAGCGGAAGTTTCCCTGGACGAACCTATCAATATGGACTGCGACGGAAATGAACTGCTGCTGTCGGATATTCTGGGTACCGAGGAAGACATGATCCTGCGCCCGCTGGAGGATGATGTGGATCTGTGCGTTCTGCGTCAGGCTCTGGGGGAACTGCCGGAGCGGGAGCGGGAGATCATTCTGATGCGGTTTGGCCTGGAAGGGCGGAAGGAACTGACCCAGAAGGAAGTGGCCCAAAAAATGGGAATTTCCCAGTCTTACATCTCCCGACTGGAAAAACGGATCATGCAGCGGCTGAAAAAAGAGTTCCTGCGGCAAACCAGCTGTGCTTGATTTTGCCCAAACAGTATGTTATAATCGATATGAAATTTTATCGATTATAACATATCGAATGGACAAGAGGTTGTTATGGAAAGCAAAAAGATATCAAAATCCGTGTTGAAACGGCTGCCGGGATATTTGGCATATCTGAAAACCATGCCGGAAGGGTCTGCCCCCCACATTTCTGCCACAGCGCTGGCCAATGCTCTGGGTATGGGCGAGGTGCAGGTGCGCAAGGACCTGGCCATGGTTTCTGATGGAGGACGGCCGAAAATCGGCTACCAGCGGGATGCGCTGATTGACGATATTGAGCAGTTTCTGGGTTATGACAACACCACCGATGCCATTCTCATCGGTGCTGGTAAGCTGGGACAGGCGCTGATGGCCTACAGCGGCTTTGACGAGTACGGTCTGAACATTCTGGCGGCCTTTGATGCCAACCCCAAAATGTCCCGCACCGAGGAAGGCAAGCCCGTCTACAATGTTGCCAAGCTGGAGCAGTTCTGCCGCACCCACAAGGTGCTGATGGGCATCATCACAGTCCCCGCAGAGCATGCCCAGAGCGTGGCGGATCAGCTGATTGCCGGAGGCATCAAGGCCATCTGGAACTTTGCCCCCACCCATCTGGATGTCCCTGCCGGAATTCTGGTGCAGAATGAGAACATGGCCACATCTCTGGCAGTTCTGTCCGTTCATCTGAAGGCCCAGATCAAGGAAGAAAAAGGCCAGCAGGCCGGAAAAGCGGAAAACTGAGGCCGCATTTGTTAAGGAGAGACAGAAAAGATGGATGTATTGATTACGTTTTTTGAAAAGGTTTGGGCTCATTTTGATACATTTCTGTGGCTGCTGGCGGCGGCAGCTGTTGGCGTAGCTGCCATTGTGCTGCTATGTTATAAATTTCGCAGCAGTACCGTGGTAAGATCGATTTGGGCCAAAAAACAGATGCTATTCAACATTTTTGTTGTGCTGCTTCTGGTTGTAGGTGCGGTGTTTTCTGCACTGGTCTTGCTGGAATTCCGGGAATACCAGGATTTGTCCCTGCGGGATCTGCAGGATGTGACCTTTTTTGAAGAGCAGGTAAATCTGTATGACCCGGCAGGCTGCGAGGACTTTTTCTACGACTACGATGGAAATCAAGTGGAAGCCCAGAACGGAAGCGTGATGAGCAACTGGATTCCCTGCTCTGCCGGCCAGAAGCTGACCAGAAACGGAATTGCCACCAATGTGGTGTGCTATTTTGACGCAGAGAAGAATTTCATCCAGCGGGTGGACAGCTATGGGGAAGAAGTGCTCACGGTTCCGGACAATGAAGAGATTGCCTTCGTCCGGATGGCTGTGCAGCCGTCGGACAATCTGAAAATTGTCTACGGTGAGCAGATTGCAGATATTTCCATCGCCGGAGGATATTACAGCATTCCCGGACTGAAGGTCAGTGACCGGAATCTGCTGGGAGAGTTTGCGGTTCTGGAAAGCCCGGACGGAACCCAGTGGAAGATCACAGTGGATAACCAGGGCAATCTTTCGGCAGAAAATGTAAGCGGAACCATGAATGAGGGACTGCTGCCTGCGGATTTCCCGGAATATGAGATTACCGGCAGCAGCATCAGTGACGAAGACTACCTGATCAGCATGTACGGCGTTACCGAAAGCCAGAAAAACTACATCTTTGTGATGTCAGCAGAGGGACGTATCAAGTGGTACAAGCAGGTTCCTTATATGGCCTTTAATTTCCGGAAAATCCAGTACCCCGATGGAACCATCCGTTACGCTTATCAGCAGACGGAAAGTGCCGGACAAGTGGAGAATATCAATGGAGGAATGTACTTTACCCATATTGTCCTGATGGATGAAAATTTCCAGGTAATCAACGACAATATCCGCCCCATTGCGTACGGTTCTATTACGGAGCAGCCCTATTTCTGCGAAAGCCATGACTATAAGATTCTGGGAGATGACCATTATCTTCTGACCTCTGTTACCCTATCCACTGTGGATAATATCCCCGGCATGGAGGGAACGCAGGTGCAGGTGGTCAATGCCATCATTCAGGAGCAGAAAGATGGCCAGGTCATTATGCAGTGGGAGTCTATTGATCATCCGCAGCTGTATTCTGCTGCACTGACCAGTAATGAGTATGCCGCATTCACAGCCGGTACAACAGAAGTATTCACGGATTATATCCATTTGAATGCCATCGCAGTAGACCCCGAGAGTTACGATCTGCTGCTTAGCTGCCGGTCTGTGGGTTTGATGAAAATCGACCGGGAAACAGGGGAGATCCTGTGGATTATGGGTCGTGCCCAAAATGATATCCAGGGATTGGAGCAGAGCCAGATTGGCATGCTTCAGCACGATGTGCGCTACCTTGACGATGGCTCCTTTACCATTTTTGACAATTCCGGCGGTCAGAATTCTACCTCCCGGGTTTGCCGTTACTGGATTGACGAGGAAACCAAGGCCCTCATTCGGTTCCAGGAGTATACTACGGAATATGCCTCTACCGCTATGGGGTCTGCGGAGCTTCTTGACGAAGAAACGGACACATATCTCATCAACTACGGTATGGGTGTAGGGGATATGGCCTTTGAGGAACGGGATTTCCGCAACGATACTGTCAATATGCGTTTCCGGTTTACCGACGGTCAGGTGCTGTATCGTATTTTCCGAGGTGTGGAGACTACACCGGTGCAGTAAACGGTCGAAGTTCCAATTGTAAAGTATAAGCGCCGTATCCATCAGGATGCGGCGCTTCAGCTATCAAAAAACCAGTTTTGCCTGACGCAGAACTGGGGCTTGTGGACAATCTGACCGCACCCAGCCATGGTTCGGTATTTTTTGCTAAAAAATCCTTGAAAAAATGAAACCAAATTCCAATAACCGGAACTATGATTTTACCATCACAGTGAAGGAAATGAAGATCGGGCCGTTGGGAGTGGAATGGGCTTACAGCTATACCTGCAGTGAGGACGAGCCTTTCGCCTTTGACTTGGATTTTCAAATCATCATGAAAGATGGGAGCGGTCCTTTGTGTTCTAACATCACCATTGGCAATGAACGATTTACCCGGGGTAGCGGTTCCTTTACAACACCACTTGACCTGAATCAGGTGGATTATATCCTGATTGGTGACCCGGAATTGGGAGAGCCTGTAAAAGTTTTCCTTCCCCAGTAACAAAAATCCCGGCAGCGAATTTCGCTGCCGGGAAAGATTATTCTTACGGCCCTTTGGTGATCTCCCGGTAAAAAACGGCGTAGGCCGCATTTTTGTAGGGATTCAGGGCGATGTGCCCCAGATTCAAGGTCAGAATACACAGCAAAGACCAGCCGATGAAGGTCAGTTCCAGAATGAACAAATCGGTTTTGTGTCCGCGCATCAATTCCTTGGAGCGGCGGATGGCTTCGTTGGCAGTGAGTTCCGGGTGCTCCTCCAGAATAAAGGGGGTCATGGCATAGCTCAGAGCGGCGATAATTCCGGGAATGATCAGCAGGAAGGACCACAGCAGGGTATAGAGGCTTCGCAGAAAGTGCTGGGCAAAGCCGGTGCCGAACCGGTCAAACTGGGAAAACAGGTCGTTGAATTCCGTGGGATTTCCGTCATGCTGGCGCAGCAGGAACCGGGCATAGCCCAGCTGCAACACGCCGCCTAAGAGGAAAGAGGCAAGACCGAAAATGCCGTTTTTGAATTCAATCCGAACGCCTTGCACAATTTCCCAGCTTCCGGAAACATAGTGAGAAATATCTCTGTCATGGAAGAAATTGAATTGTTTCCAGTAGCTGATTTCTGGGAGAAAGGACATGCCGGTGAGCAGCCCGCCCAGCAGGCAGGCTACCACAGCCACGCCGATGGACAGCCCCCAGCTGCCTTGCAGATGCGCCCGTGCCTGTCGGCGGATTCCTTTTGTATCCATAGCCATACCTCCTGAATTAGATTAGGAACATTATAGCACATTTGCCCCATCTATACAAGAAAAATCGTCCCGCTGCGAAACCGCAGCGGGACGAAGTGTTTACTTGCCGGGCTTGAAGCTGTCCTTCAGGCTGACGGAGCGGTTGAATACCAGATGCTCCGCAGAAGAATCCTTGCTGTCGGGGCAGAAGTAGCCCAGACGCATGAACTGATAGGAAGCAGGAGCCTTGGCGTCTTTCAGGCTGGCTTCCACCTTGCAGTTGGTGAGAACCTCCAGAGAGTGGGGGTTCAGGCAGGCCAGGAAATCCTTGCCGGCGGCATCCGGGTCCGGATCGTCAAAGAGGTTGCTGTACTGCCGTACCTCTGCGTCGGCGCAGTTGTTGGCGTCTACCCAGTGAATGGTAGCGCCCTTGACCTTCCGGCCGTCGGCGGGGTTGCCGCCCTGGCTGTCGGGGTCATAGGTGGCCAGCACTTCCACTACCTTGCCGTTTTCGTCGGTAACGCATCCGGTGCAGGTAATCAGATAAGCGCCCTTCAGGCGGCACTCCGGTCCGTTGGGGAACAGCCGCTTGTACTTGGGCACCGGCTCTGCCAGGAAGTCGTCGGCCTCAATCCACAGATCCCGGGAGAAGGTCACCTGCCGGGTGCCGGCATTGGGATCGTTGGGGTTGTTCTCCACCTCAAAGGTCTCGCTCTTGCCTTCGGGATAGTTGGTGATGGTCAGCTTGACAGGGTCCAGTACTGCCATGACCCGCTGGGCGGTTTCGTTCAGGTCTTCCCGCAGGCAGTGCTCCAGGAAACCGTACTCGATGGTGTTGGGGCTCTTGGCAACGCCTACCCGGTCGCAGAAGTTGCGGATGGAAGCGGGGGTGTAGCCACGGCGGCGCAGACCGCACAGGGTGGGCATCCGGGGATCGTCCCAGCCGGAGACATAGCCGTTTTCCACCAAGGCTCTGAGTTTGCGCTTGGACAGCACGGTGTGGTCGATGCCCAGACGGGC
>CALXDU010000036.1 GCA_944387145.1 uncultured Oscillospiraceae bacterium
GTCAAGGCTGGCCGCAAGCTGATGATCATTGCCGAGGACGTGGAAGGCGACGCTCTGGCTACCCTGCTGCTGAACCGTCTGCAGGGCCGGTTCAACATCGTCTGCGTCAAGGCTCCCGGCTTCGGCGACCGCCGGAAGGAAATGCTGCAGGATATCGCCGTGCTGACCGGCGGTACTGTGATTTCCAGCCAGCTGAACATGGAGCTGGCTGACACCCAGATGACCGATCTGGGCCACTGCCGTCAGATTGTGGTTACCAAGGACACCACCACCATCGTTGACGGTGACGGCGATGCCAACGAGATCCAGGCCCGTGCCCACATGATCCGTTCCTCCATTGCCACCACCACCTCCGACTACGACCGTGAGAAGCTCCAGGAGCGTCTGGCAAAGCTGTCCGGCGGCGTAGCTGTCATCAAGGTTGGCGCTCAGACCGAGGTTGCCATGAAGGAGCAGAAGCTGCGTGTGGAAGACGCTCTGAACGCTGCCCGGGCCGCTGTGGAAGAGGGCATCGTCGCTGGCGGCGGTACCGCTCAGGTCAACGCAGTTGCCGCTGTGGAAGAGCTGATTGCTACCCTGCACGGTGACGAGAAGACCGGCGCCAAGATCATCGCTTCCGCTCTGCAGGCTCCCATCCGTCAGATCGCTGAGAACGCCGGTGTGGACGGCTCCGTGGTCTACGAGAAGATCCGCAACTCCGGCAAGGTTGGCTTCGGCTACAACGCCTACACCGAGGAGTATGTGGACATGATCCCCGCCGGAATCGTTGACCCCACCAAGGTCACCCGTTCCAGCCTGGAGAATGCAGCCTCCATTGCCGGCTGCGTGCTGACCACCGAGTCCCTGGTGGTTGACAAGCCCGATCCCCAGGCCGACGCAGCCATGGCTGCCGCAGCAGCCCAGGGCGGCGGAATGTACTAATTTCTAAATAACATCCTGGACACCGGAGCAGCGCTCCGGTGTCCTTTTTTCTCTGTGATGAAATCACGGAAAGCATCTTTGAAAAGTGCTATACTGACCCCATCAAATCCGGGGGGAATGGAAAATGAAAACCGTAAAAAAACGGAAAGCTACCGTGGACACCGCCGCCTGTGTAGCCTGCGGCTGCTGCGTAAAGGTCTGTCCCAAGGGGGCAATCGCCATCTACCGGGGCATCCGGGCAGAAATTGACCAGGAAAACTGCATCGGCTGCGGCAAGTGCGCCAAGGAGTGCCCCGCATCCGTCATCACCATCCGGGAGGTACAGCCATGAAAAAGCAGTGGTATGATTATCTGTGGATTTTCTCCGCAGCCTATTTGATTCTGGGCTTTTTCAACATTCTCTTTGCCTGGCTGGGGCTGCTGTGCTTCTTCATTCCCTTGATCATCTCCCTGACCCAGGGAACCAAGGGCTACTGCAACCGCTATTGCGGGCGGGGGCAGCTGTTTTCCCTGCTGGGAGGCCGGTTCGGCCTGTCCCGGAAGCGGGATATTCCCGGCTGGATGAAAAGCAAGGCCTTTCGTTATGGGTTTTTGATTTTCTTCTTCCTTATGTTCTTCCAGATGCTGTGGAATACCTACCTGGTCTTTGCCGGGGCACAGGATCTGCGCCAGGTGGTAACGCTGTTGTGGAGTTTCAAGCTTCCCTGGCATTGGGCCTACCACGGCACCTTGCTCCATCCGGGAGTTGCCCAGTTTGCCTTTGGATTTTACAGCGTGATGCTGACCTCCACGGTGCTGGGGCTTGTTACCATGGTGCTGTTCAAGCCCCGCAGCTGGTGCGTCTACTGCCCCATGGGTACCATGACCCAGCTGATCTGCAAAGCCAAAAATCGGTGATTTTATCACGGAAAACTTTGAAATAATCCGCTATTCTATGATTACAAAATAACTCTCTAAGGAGGAAGTATTATGTCTGCCATCTCCATTACCAAGAACAATTTCCGTCAGGAAGTACTCAATTCCGACAAGCCCGTCCTTCTGGACTTCTGGGCCAGCTGGTGCGGCCCCTGCCGGATGGTGGCGCCCTCCATTGAAGCCATCGCCCAGGAGCGTTCCGACATCAAAGTGGGCAAGATCAACGTCGACGAAGAGCCGGAACTGGCCAGCCAATTCCACGTTGTCAGCATCCCCACCCTGGTTGTGGTGAAGGATGGGAAAATTGTCAACCAGGCCCTGGGATTCCGTCCCAAAAATCAGATTTTGTCCATGCTGTAAACTGGAAAGCTTTTCCGGCTCGAAAAGTTCTAAGTTTTTCTTAAGCTGGTTGAAACGCCCGGCACTTCCTGCTATAATATTGTTGAAGTATTATAGCCCGGAAGTGTCGGGTTGTTTTGCAAGGAGGAATACATATGACACAACGAAAAGGTTTGCGCGGCATTCTGGCGCTGCTGTGCGCAATGACCTTGTTGATTGGTGCCATTGGCCCGGCCTGGGCAACGGAAGCTGCCCCGTTGACCGACGGAGGTACGCAGGAAGTCACCCCGGCGCCCGATGGGGATACCCCGGCGCCCGATGGGAATACCCCGGCACCCAATGGGGAAACGCCCCCACCTGCGCCGCAGACAAAGCCGGTGATTACGTCCTGGAGCTGGGCAGACCCCAATGGCTACCTGGAAGAGGGCGTTCTGCTTCTGTCTGAAAAACAAGTGGATTATAATGGCGTGACCAGTTATCTGCCGGAAACCATCACCGCCCAGGTGGATGGTCAGGCAGCGCCCGTAACCGTGGATGTGGTGAACTGGCACTGCGAGGAGTTCACCGGACTGGTTTCCAGCGGCGAATTTACCTTCAAGGCTCAGATTGCCTCGGACTATACCCTGAAAGATGGTGTGCCCGCCCTGGAGGTAAAGGTCAAGTTCCAGCAGCCCGTGACCGATGACACTGGCGATACCACGGAAAACACCCCGGCACCTGCTGCCCCCACCCCTCCGGCCTCTGAGGTGATTACCGTCGAAAGCTGGAACTGGGTGGATTCCATGCAGGCTCTGAGCGATGACGGCAAGCTGCATCTGACCGAGGAAATCACAGATGCGAATCTGCCCGAGATTCAGAAGCTGCTGCCCCAGTCCATCCAGGCGGGGGAGCATACCATTTCCCTGACCTGGACTTATAGCAAGGAAACCAAGACCTTCACCGCCGATCTGCCCAAGGGCTATACTCTGGCAGAAGGGGCTGCCCCGCTCACTGTTGCAGTGGTGGTAGAGCAGGTTACGATGCTGCCGGTGGATTCGAATACCGTTTATGTTGGCGGCGTGGCGCTAACATATAATGGAACTGACATTTATACCACGACGGACAGCAGCGGCAATGTCATAACAGATGGTGCAACTGCCGACAACTACAACATCAAGTGGGACGGCAGCACGCTGACCCTGCGCAACGCCGCCATCAAAAAAGAATTGAATGATTCTTCCTCGTCCATTTCCGGATCGGCCATTGGCGTGATCAATCAAAGCGGGGATGCAGGGTTGACCGTCCAGCTAGAGGGCAACAATAAGATCGAAGGAGTCGGCGGGGGGATTTATGTTCTTTCCTCAGAGGGCGGGGCCGCCTTGAACATCAAAGGCGGCGGCACTTTGGTTGTCAACTCAAGTTCTGATACAATCCAGGTTATCGGCAGCAATGGTAATGCTGCCCTGAGTATTGTGAACGCAAAGGTCACAGCCACAAGTTCCAATGACAATGGCGTTACCGTGCAGAGCGGTAGTAGCAAAACCTCAAGTGCATCACTCACCGTGGATGGCGGCAGTCTGACCGCTACAGCACCGGCGGACAAGGTTTCAGGAATTAACCTCCTGACCGGCGCCGGCACACCCACAGTGACCGTCAGCAACAACGCCATCGTGCGGGCCAACGGCAGTGCCGGTGGAATTACGAGCAATTCTTCTACTGAGGTTCATACCGCAGCTGGCACCGGTGAATCCGGCGGCATCGTCTGGAACGGCAAGAACGGCACCGTGTACGGCGATGTGACCTTGCAGGAAGACCTGACCATCAACCAGGGCGAAACCCTGACCGTCGGAAAGGACGCCAGCCTGACTGTCCCGGATGGAAAGACTTTGACCAACGATGGCACAATCACTTTAGAGAGCGGCGGCAAGCTGGAAGGCACAACGACCGGCAATGGCACGCTCAAAATCGCCCCCACTATTACCACCCAACCACAAGATGTGGAAGTAAAAGAAAATGAAACTGCCACCTTTACCGTGAAAGTCACCGGCACCGAGCCGTTGTCCTATCAGTGGCAGCAAAGCACCGACAAAGGAAGTAGCTGGACAAACATTGACAGTGCGACCAGTGACACCTATACCACAGGGAAAACCACAATGGACATGAGCGGCACTCAATACCGTTGTGTTGTGAAAAACAGTATAGATGAAGTAACAAGTGACGCCGCCACCCTCACCGTCACAACCCCCACTGTCCCTGTCACCGGTGTTGCCCTGGATCACACGGAGCTTTCCCTGTTTACAGGAGACAGTGCAGCACTGACTGCTACGGTAAAGCCTGACGATGCTGCCAACAAAAAGGTGACCTGGAGCAGCAGCGAATCCGGAGTCGCCTCCGTGGACGGAAACGGCAAGGTCACTGCCCTTAAGGCCGGTACCACCACCATCACCGTCACCACCGAGGATGGCAGCAAGACAGCTACTTGCAAAGTGACGGTCTCCGACAAAACCTACGGCATTTCCGTTGACACCGGGGTAGACTTCGGCACCGCCTATTCTAACTACACACAACCGGAAGCCAAGACAGTTACCATCAAGAACACTGGGAATCAGACTGTGACCCTCAACCAGCCGGCATCTGCCAACTTTGAAATCGGCGAGCTCTCCAAGAAAAATCTCCCTGCAGGCGAAACTGCCACCTTCACAGTGCGGCCCGAGGCCAAGCTCACTGCCGGCACTTATGATAATACGATTGCCGTGTCCGGGAGCAATGGCAGCAATACCGTCAATGCAAGCGTAAGCGTCAAGTTCACAGTCAAAACGGAACTGCAGGTCAAACTGACCGCAGCCAACTTCACCACCACTTACAACGGCTCTGCGGTGTTCCCTGAGGCCATCCACAAAACCGCTACCTGTGACGGTCAGGCCGTCAGCGGTACCTGGAGCTTCGTAGGCGGCAATCCCAAGAATGCCGGAACCTACAAGGATATTGAGCTGAAGTTTACCCCCAAGGATACCGAAAAGTACGCCGCAGCTTCCATCAAGCTGGACGTGGTCATCAAGAAGGCTCCTCTGAAGGTTTCCGTGAAGCTGAGCAAGACCAAGATTGCGGTAAAGTCCAAGCTTCCCACCGTTTCCCTGAGCTACAGCGGCCTGATGGGCAACGATAAGATGCAGCCCAAGGTAGAGCCCAAGTTCGAGGGTATGCCCTCCGGCAAGAAAACCGGCACCTACACCATCTCGCTGAAAAATGTGGATGAAGTGAAGGAAGCCATCAATGCCCTGCCGGCATCGGAAAACTACGACATCACCTATGTCACCTCCGCCAAGCTCAGCGTTGTCAGCGGCAATAACCCCCTGACCGCCGATACCAGCAACATTGGCATGTGGACCGCCATCATGATTATCAGCGGCATCGGCCTGATCGTGGTGCTGGTGGTAATGGTTGTGCTGAACAAAAAGAGCAAGCGCCGCCGCCCCAGATACAGAAGAACCCCTCCCAAGCAGGAAGAGGAATGATCTGGAATCGGCACAATTGCTGACAACCCCATAAACCAATCCCCCGCCAGGGCCAACGCCCCGGCGGGGGATTTTTACGATTGACGGAGAAATCGAGACTACATTTCTGCTTGCTGAATATGCTGCCGGATTTGGGTTTCGTGAACAAGGCAGTAACGATAGCTGTTTTTCATAAATTCGGAAATGCTCATGCTGCGAAACATTTCCCAGAGCGTGTCCAGAATACAGGTTCCCTCAATTTGCATGGTATAAAAATAGGGGTACACACAACCGCCCTTTTCTCTGGGAAAGTAAGGGTTGATGGAACGCAGCCGCACATCGCGCATAATCGGTTCCACGACCATTTCGCTTAAAATCCACTTGAGGGAGGGGGATTCATATTCTTCATAAGAATCTGCAAATAGCTGATTCCAAACGTGAAACCACACAAAATGAATGATTTCATGGATCGCTTCCCCAATGGCACCATTGGCGCTGTTCTTATAAAAGATATCAAAGGTATGCGACTGCAAAAACCGGGGCTCAATGGGATTCAATGACACGTTGCACACCATGTCATTCAAAATAGCATTGCAGTCTATGGCAAACGCATCCGACAGAGCCTGGGTGATTTGCTCCTTGCAGCTGGCCCAGTGCGCCCCATAGGATTTGACCTTATCCTCAATAATTGATTCTTCCTCAGCGTAAATCTGCCGAAGAACCTGGGAAAAATACGCTTTTCGCTCCTGCCAGGGCAGAGCTGCAGCATAGGCACGATCCAACTGAGGATAGAAATGGTACAAAGGCGCCGACCAAAAGTCCGAGGTATCCTCTGACTGAAAGTCCAGGACCCTCTCGATCATATAATCAACACCGGGATTTCTGACCTGTAATTCCATAGGGAACCTCCCATGCAAGGGTGTGAGATGTTATTCCTGGGATGTTTTGCAGAGCAAAACAATGCTTTCCACATGGGCGCACCGGGGGAACAAATCT
This sequence comes from uncultured Oscillospiraceae bacterium, assembly GCA_944387145.1. Lineage (GTDB taxonomy): Bacteria > Bacillota > Clostridia > Oscillospirales > Oscillospiraceae > Faecousia. The sequence goes on from CALXDU010000036.1 coordinate 6,645, forward strand.
GTTGCCAGAGCGGTTTGCAGGGTGTAGCCTCGCTCTTTCAGCAGTGCCACATCCCGGGCCAGGGTGGCGGGGTCGCAGGAGACGTAGACAATCCGCTTCGGGGCCATCCGGGACAGGGCTTCGATGGTGTCGGCGTTCAGTCCCTTCCGGGGCGGGTCAACCACCACCACATCCGGACGCACCCCGTCCTGCTCCAATTTCAGCGCCGCCTGCCCGGCATCGCCGCAGAAGAACTGGGCATTCTCGATACCGTTACGCTCTGCGTTGGCTTTGGCATCCTCCACCGCCTGGGGAATCACCTCCACGCCGATGACCTGCCCGGCAGCAGCTGCCATGGCCAGGGTGATGGTTCCTACGCCGCAGTACAGGTCTAATACTGTGTCAGATTTGGAAATCTCTGCCAGGTCTATGGCAGCCTGGTACAGCCGCTGGGCCTGGTGATGATTGACCTGGTAGAAAGAGCGAGGGGACAGCCGGAAGGTCAGGCCGCACAGGGTGTCCTCAATATACCCCGGGCCATAGAGGGTGTGGAAGGTGTCCCCCAAAATGGCGTTTCCCTTGCGGGTGTTCTCCGACAGTACCAGGGTGGTAAATCCCGGGACCTGTTTGAGACTTTTCACCAATTCCTCCCACCTGGGAAGTTTTTGCCCATTGATGACCAGGCACACCAAAATCTGCCCAGACACAACCCCACGGCGGACGTAAATATGCCGCAGCAGGCCGGTGTGGGCAACTTCGTCATAGACCGGAATACGGAATTGGTTTACATAATCGATCACAATATCCTTCACCGCATCCGTCTGCTCCGGCAAAATCCGGCACCGGGGATTTTCCACCACAGTGTGGGTTCCCGCCCGGAAGAATCCGGCGTAGGCCCGGCCTTTTTTCTGAGCCACCGGGTACTGGGCTTTGTTCCGGTATCCCAGGTAGGTGGGAGCCACCAGAATGGGAATTTCTTCCAGATTTTCCCCGCCCAGGCGGTTGAGGCAGTCTTTCACCCGCTGGGCTTTCAGCCGGGTTTCCTCTTCGTAATCCATGTGCCAAAAGTCGCAGCCGCCGCAAAGCTTGGCCACGGGGCATTCCCGATTGCGCCGGTGGGGGGATTTTTCCAGAAGTTCCACGATTTTTCCCGCAGCCCAGGTTTTCTGGGCCTTCTCAATCCGCACCCGCACCCGCTCCCCGGCAATGGCGTTGGGAATGAACACGGCACACCCTTCAATATGGGCAACGCCCTGCCCTTCGGCGGTGTAGTCGGTGATCTGGGCTTCGTAGATTTGATTTTTGATGAGCATTGTCCGTCCTCCAGGGCATCAGAGAATGAATTCCATTCCCACTTTCTGGGGCTTCAGGCCGCATTTCTGATAGAAGGCCATGGCGGTATCGTTGCCGCTCCAGACATTCAAGGTCACAGCGTCGCAGCCGATGCTCCGGGCATACGCACACACCTGCTGGTACAGCGCCCAGGCAATACCATGACCACGCTGGGCTTCATCCACGCACAGGTCGTCGATGTACAGCACCTTCCGATCCCGAAGTACCGGGTCGTCTTTGGTGATCTGCAAAATGCAGAAAGCATAGCCAGCAACTTGATCCTCGTTCTGGGCGATAAAAATGGGGCGGTCCGGATTTTTCAGCAGGGTTTCCAAGGCGGCCTCATCATATTTCTGAGCGCCGGAGCGGAACAAATCCGGGCGAATCTGATGGTGGACTTCTCCAACCTGCTGCAAAAGGTTCAGCATACCGGGAATGTCCCGGCTTTGGGCAAAACGAATTTCCATAATACTTCCTCGATTCTATGATGTTTTCTCTTATCATAGCACATTTTCCCCATCAGGTAAAGCCGGGGTTGAGAAAACCCGGGAAAACTGGTATGATAGCCAAAACAAGGAGGCGATGGCATGGATTATGAAACCTGCAATCTCTGCCCCAGGCAGTGCGGCGTCAACCGCAGAGCGGGGGAGCGGGGATTCTGCGGCTGCCCGGATACGGCCCTGGTGGCAAAAACAATGCTTCATAAATGGGAGGAACCGGCACTGGCTGGCAGCGGCGGCAGCGGGGCCATCTTTTTTGGCGGCTGCACCTTAGGCTGCCGGTTCTGCCAGAATGCCGCCATCAGCGCATCGGCGGTGGGTAAACCCATAGACAGCCGGCAGCTGCGGCTTGCGATGGAGGATTTGATTGCCCAGGGGGCGGAAAACATTGACCTGGTGACCCCAACCCAGTTCCTGCCCACCATTCTGCCCGCACTGCAGCCCAAACTGCCGGTGCCGGTGGTATACAACTGCGGCGGCTACGAGCGGGCAGAGACGATTGCTTCTCTGGAAGGGCTGGTGGACATTTACCTTCCCGATCTGAAATTTTCCAGCAATTCCCTGGCAGCAAAACTGTCCGGGGCAGAGGATTATGTATCTGTTGCTCAGGATGCTATTCGGGAAATGGTGCGCCAGACCGGCCCTGTCCAATGGCAGGGGGAAAAGGTCACAAAAGGCGTGATTATTCGCCACCTGATTCTGCCCGGCTGCGTGGACAATTCCTTGGGTGTGCTGGACTGGATTGGAGAAAATTTTGCCCCAGGCCAGGTGCTGGTGAGCCTGATGCGCCAGTATACCCCCATGGGCAATCTGAGCGCCCCCTTTGACCGGCGGGTCAGCCAGGAGGAATACGAAGCAGTGCTCAGCTGGATGTACCTGAACGAACTGGAAGGGTTTACCCAGGAGGCGGAAGCAGCAGACGCCGGATTCATTCCGGATTTTTAGAAAGGGGAACTTGTATAGGCTTGATTTCTCAACATTTCGGGAAATTTGCAGAAGAAACATTCTTTTCTTGCAATTCGTTCCTGGTCATTATATAATAAACCTGTGCGAAATATGGGAAGGGGGACAATCATAGTGCAGTCGGAATACATTATTGAAATGCTCAATATCAGAAAAGAATTCCCCGGCATTGTGGCAAATGACAACATTACCCTGCAGTTAAGACCTGGAGAAATCCATGCTCTGCTGGGAGAAAACGGTGCCGGTAAGTCTACACTGATGTCCGTTCTGTTCGGCCTTTACCAGCCGGAAGCGGGAGAAATCAGAAAAAATGGGCAGGTTGTGAAGATCAACAACCCCAACGATGCAACGGCTCTGCATATCGGCATGGTGCACCAGCACTTCAAGCTGGTGGACGTGTTTACCGTACTGGATAACATCATTCTGGGAGCGGAGGATACCAAAATGGGTTTCCTTCAGCGCAGTGTTGCCCGGAAAAAAGTGCAGGAACTGTCGGAAAAGTATAAGCTGTATGTGGACCTGGATGCCAAGGTGGAGGATATCACCGTGGGTATGCAGCAGCGTACCGAAATTCTGAAGATGCTCTACCGGGACAACGAGATCCTGATTTTTGACGAGCCTACCGCCGTTCTGACGCCTCAGGAGATCGACGAGCTGATGGAGATTATGCGGGGCTTTGCCAAAGAGGGCAAGTCCATCCTCTTCATCACCCACAAGCTCAACGAGATTATGGCGGTGGCGGACCGGTGTACCGTTCTGCGTAAGGGCAAGTATATCGGCACCGTCAACATCAAGGATACCAACAAGCAGGAACTGTCCAACATGATGGTGGGCCGTCCCGTGCAGCTGCAGGTGCAGAAGGACGAGGCCAAGCCCGGTGACGTGATTCTGGACGTGAAGGGTCTGACGGTGCACTCCAAAACCAGCAAGAAAAACGCCGTGCACGATGTTTCCTTCCAGGTGCGTGCCGGAGAAATTGTCTGTATCGCCGGTATTGACGGCAACGGTCAGACAGAACTGGTGTATGGCCTGACGGGTCTGGAAAAGCCTTCGGCTGGACATATTACCCTGTGCGGACATGACATCTCCAAAGCCAGCATCCACAAGCGCAGCCAGACCGGCCTGAGCCATATCCCCGAGGACCGGCACAAACACGGTCTGGTGCTGGATGATACCCTGGAAAATAACCTGGTGCTCCAGTCATTCCAGGAGCCTCGGTTCCAGAAATTCGGCTTCATCAAGCGCGACGCAGTGCGCGCCTACGCTGAGAAGATCATCGGACAGTATGACGTCCGCAGCGGTCAGGGCCCGGTGACCATCACCCGGAGCATGTCCGGCGGCAACCAGCAGAAAGCCATCATCGGTCGGGAAATCGACCGGGGCTGCCCCTTGCTGATTGCGGTGCAGCCCACCCGCGGCCTGGACGTGGGCGCCATTGAGTATATCCATGCACAGCTGGTTGCCCAGCGTGACGCCGGTAAGGCTGTGCTGCTGGTATCGCTGGAGCTGGACGAAGTGATGAATGTGGCGGACCGGATTCTGGTGATGTATGAAGGAGAAATTGTGGGAGAGCTGAACCCCAAGACCACCACTGTCCAGGAACTGGGCCTGTATATGTCCGGTGCCAAGCGCAGCGGGAAGGGAGGAGCACAGGCATGAAAGAAACCTTGCTGACCATTTATGAAAAAGACGCTACCAAGAAAGTGCTGGCATCCCTGATTTCCATTCTGGTTGGCCTGTTCGTAGGTACCATTGTGGTTGTGGTGGTGGGTCTGACCAAGGACACCATCACCGGCAAGGGAATCTGGGACGGTGTGCGGCTGATTTTTGCCGGTATCCTGTCCACGGGCCGAGATGCTGCCGGTAATTTGACCTGGGGCTATAACGCTCAGTCTCTGGGCAATATGCTCTTCCGGGCAACGCCTTTGGTGATGACGGGCCTTTCCGTGGCTGTTGCATATAAGACGGGCCTGTTCAACATCGGCGCTCCCGGTCAGTACCTGATGGGTACCATGGCATCGCTGATGATTGCCTTGGGCATCCCCTCTGAGACGGTCCCCGCAGGACTGATTTGGGTGCTGGCATTCCTGGGCGGCTGCCTGGCAGGCGCTCTGTGGGGCTGCATCCCCGGCGCACTGAAAGCATTCCTGAACATCAACGAAGTTCTGGCCTGTATTATGACCAACTGGCTGGCAGCCAACCTGGTCACCTGGGCCTTCGACATCAGCAATTTTAAGAACGTGGTGGAGAACACCAAGGCTGGTTATATTTACAAGACCACCTTCAACGGCGTGGCAACCCCCAAGCTGGGACTGGACAAGATCTTCCCCGGCTCCCAGGTCAACGGCGGTATTCTCATCGCCATTGTCATTGCCATTGCCATGTATATCCTCATTAACAAAACCACCCTGGGCTATCAGCTGAAGGCCTGCGGCTCCAACCGCCATGCGGCCCGGTATGCCGGTATCAATGACAAGCGCAACATAGTGCTGTCCATGGCCATTGCCGGTGCTCTGTCTGCCGGCGGCGCCGCATTGTACTGGCTGTCCGGTAATACGGAGTTCTACTGGTCTACCTATCAGTCTCTGCCGGCCACCGGCTTCAATGGCATTCCTGTAGCCCTGCTGGCAGTGAGCAACCCCATCGGCGTTATCTTCACTGCAATCTTCATGGCCATGCTGGACATTGTAGGCCAGCAGCTGACGGGCTATACCGCTTACAATGAATATATCACCGACGTAATCATTGCCGTAATTGTCTACCTCAGCGCTTTCTCCCTGGTGATCCGGATGATGCTCACCGGCAAGCAGAAAGCCGGTGCGGTGAATGCCAACGCCGAGCCCAAGGATGACCAGTCGGATAAGCCGCAGAAAGGAGGCCAGGAAGCATGACATTTCTCATTCAGCAGACGCTGCTTTACGCAGTACCGTTGATGATCGTGGCGCTGGCCGGCGTGTTTGCCGAACGCAGTGGTATCATCAACCTGGCGCTGGAAGGTATTATGATCTTCGGCGCGTTTATCGGCGTGCTGTTTGTCCACAGCATGCAGGAGTTTTCCGTCTTTACCAACGCTGCCCGATCCGGTGACTGGCTGACCTTGCAGGGACTGGAACTGATGGCCATGGCGGCAGCAGCCTTGATGGGTGCGGTGTTCTCCCTGCTGCTGAGCTTTGCCTCCATCAACCTGCGTGCAGACCAGACCATCGGCGGCACCGCTCTGAACCTGATGGCTCCGGCACTGGTGCTGTTCCTGATCCGGATTCTGGTGAACCAGAATACCCTGATGATGTCCACCGGTGACGCTGCTTCCTGGTTCATGATTAAGAAGTCCACCTTCGGTCTGAAAAAATCCGCGGATATCGGCTTCCTGGGGGAAACCTTCCTGAACAAAGTTTATCTGGCAACTTATGTCTGCATTCTGATTTTCATCATCTTGTCCATCGTGCTTTACAAGACCCGGTTTGGTCTGCGGCTGCGCTCCTGTGGTGAGAATCCTCAGGCGGCGGACAGCCTGGGCATCAATGTCTACAAGATGCGCTATGCCGGTACCACCATTTCCGGCGCTCTGGCTGGCATGGGAGGCTTCGTCTACGCCCTGACCACCGCCAACTGCACCGCCAACGGCGATGTGGCAGGCTTCGGCTTCCTGGCATTGGCGGTTATGATCTTCGGCAACTGGAAGCCGCTGAACATTGCCGGTGCCTCCTTGCTCTTTGGCCTGTTCAAGTGCATTGCAGCAGCCTACAGCTCCATCGATATCAATGGTGACGGCGTGTACCTGCTGGCGGAGCTGGGCATCAGCTCCCACCTGTACCGGATGCTGCCTTACCTGGTTACCCTGGCGGTGCTGGCCTTCACCTCCAAGAAGTCCCGGGCCCCCAAGGCCGAGGGCATTCCCTACGACAAGGGAAGCCGCTGAGAACCTTTCAAACTGCCCTCTGCAAAGCGGAGGGCTGTTTTTTGCATATTCTTCTCTAACATGGCATAGAGTGTCCCAGGTGAGGAGGGATGGCATGGAGCAGGAGCATTTGCCACATAAATTGCAGCTGGTGGAGCGGAAGCAGCTGACCATGACCGGCGTGACGGAGGTTATCAGCTTTGATGATGCAACTGTGGTGCTGCAAACATCTCTGGGTACGCTGGTGGTTCAGGGGCAGGAATTGCAGCTGAAGAATCTCTCGCTGGAGGGCGGACAGGTATCCGTATCGGGTACGGTCAGCGCACTGATTTACGAAGAGCCCAGACAGGGCGGCGGATGGCGGAGGCTGTTCCGGTGAGTCCGCAGACAGCGGCATATCGCCTGGCGGTGAGCCTGCTGCTGGGCGGGATGCTGGGACTGGGATACGGGCTTTTACGGCCGCTGGGCCGCAAAAGCCAGACCGTGAGAGACCTCCTGTTTCTGCTGATGTGTGCCTGGGTATGCCTGTATTTGGGATTTGGGGTCTGCCAGGGGGATTTGCGTCTGGGATATCTGCTGGGACTGATCCTGGGGGGCATTGCCTGGGAAACCACGGCGGGGCAGCTGCTGCGGCCTGTTTTTACCATATTTTGGAAGACTTCGGGCAAACTGGTGGGGATGATTGCCCTGCCTTTGAAAAAAATCCTGAAATTTACAAAAATTTTGTTTGCATCTGGGGAAAAATGGGTTACAATAATGTGGAATCACTATCGGCAGCGCAGGCCAGGCCCCGGAGGTAAAAAACATGGCAGAAAAAGCAAAACAAAAGAAAATCCTGAAATTGCAGATTCGCCCCACGGTGCCGGTGCTGAAGGTTCTGGTGGTTGTACTTATTCTGTGTTCTACGGCGGCCCTGACGGCGCTGTGGTGGGTTCACGGAAACTTCCAGGCCGAGACAGACAAGCTTCGCAGCGAGGCCGCCGCACTGGAGTACGCCAACGAAGTGCTGGAAGAAAAGACCGGACGACTGGACTCTCTTCAGAGCATCCAGGAAATCGCACAGGAAGCGCTGGGCCTGATTGATCCGCGTACCGTTGTGATCAAACCCCAATCGTAATTCAGGCAACTTGATTGCCTTAACATATGGAGGAAGCAGAGCATTTATGGAGTTAACTGTAGGAGCCGTTTTAGAGGGAAAGGTCAAATCCATCACCAACTTTGGTGCATTCGTCACGCTGCCGGAGAACAAAACCGGCATGGTACATATCTCTGAGGTTGCCAATGCCTATGTCAGCGATATCCGCCAGCACCTGACTGAGGGCCAGGATGTGAAGGTCATGGTCATCGGCAATGAAAACGGCAAAATCAACCTGTCCATCAAACGTCTGGAGCCCAAGCCTCAGCGCGACGGCGGACGTCCCAATTTCCGCAATGGCCCCCGCCGGGAGGGCGGCAGCTTCCAGAATCGGGAGCAGAGCCAGAATCGTCCTCCGGTGCAGCCCGCCCCCCCAAAGACTGCGGACCAGATCTTTGAGGAAAAGCTGAAGGCGTTTATGACCGAATCCGACAGCAAACTCTCTGCCATCCGTGCCTATTCGGAAAACCGGGGCAGAAGCAGAAGAAGAGGCTGATCGCTTCCTGAATTTCCGGAGGCGAAGAATATGTCAACGGTTCTGATTACCGGAGGTTCCCGGGGAATTGGTGCGGCAGCGGTGGAGCTGTTTGCCGCCCAGGGTCACCGGGTATTCTTCCTGTATGAAAAGCAGCACGATGCTGCCCAGGCTTTGGCGGAGAAAACCGGTGCTGCGGCTATCTGCTGCGATGTGGCGGATGGACAGGCGGTGCGCCGGGCCTTTGACCAGGTGGGGGATGTGGATGTGCTGATCTGCAACGCCGGGATTATGCACTTCGGGCTCATGTCCATGGTGGAAGAGGAAGTCTGGGACCGGCTTTTTGCGGTGAATGTCAAGGGGATTTACCACTGCGTCAACGCTGCCATGCCCGGATTTCTGAAAAAGCACAGCGGCTGCATCATCACCGTCTCTTCTATGTGGGGACAGGTAGGCGCTTCCTGCGAGGCGGCCTATTCTGCCACCAAGGGGGCAGTCATTGCCCTGACCAAGGCCCTGGCCAAGGAGCTGGGACCCAGCGGCATCCGGGTCAATTGTGTGGCGCCGGGTGTTATTCTGACGGACATGTGCGCCGGGGTGGACCCTCAGATTTTGGAGGAAATGGCCCAGGAGACCCCCATTGGCCGCAACGGAACCCCTATGGATGTGGCCCAGGTCATGTCCAGCCTGGTACAGGCGGAGTTTGTCACCGGTCAGGTGGTAGGGGTCAGCGGCGGATTTGTTATGTAACCATGCCCAAATAGAAAAGGAGCGTTCCAAATGAGAAAAATTTCCATTGCCTGTGATCACGGCGCTTTGACGCTGAAAGCAGTTGTGAAGGAACATCTGCAGAAGAAAGGATATGAAGTTGCAGACTTCGGCACCTATAGCGCCGACAGCTGCGATTATCCTGACTATGCCGCTGCCGCTGCCAGAGCGGTTGCCAGTGGGGAATGCGAAAAGGGAATTGTGCTGTGCACCACCGGGATCGGCGTGTCCATTTCCGCCAATAAGATTCCCGGAATCCGCTGCGCCCTGCTCAGTGACCCCTGGTCTGCCAGAATGACCCGGCTGCACAACGATACCAACATGATGGCCATGGGCGCCGGCGTGGTGGGACAGAACCTGGCACTGGAAATCGTGGACACCTGGCTGGAAACGGAATTTTCCGGCGAGGAACGCCACCAGCGGCGCATTGATAAGCTGATGGCTCTGGAAGAGCGAAAGTAAATACAAATCTTCTCCTTTTGAACGGAAATTTTCCGGGAAAAGGAGAAGATTTTTTTGTTTTTTCCCAATATCCAAAGAAAATCTTAAGGTTTTTGCCGGGGCTTCGACTTGTTTTTTCGCTGGAAACAGAGTACAATGGTAAGAACGACTTAAGAAAGGAGTCGCTGGATGCAGACCAAAGACAATGTGGTTGCCGGCTATGCCCAGCAGATTTTATCCCAGGTACGCAAAGCCGTGGTGGGAAAAGATACGGTGCTGCTGTGGGTACTGGCGGCAATTTTGGCAAGAGGACATATTCTTTTGGAAGATATTCCCGGGGTAGGCAAGACCACCATGGCCTTGGCATTTTCTCGGGTATTGGATCTGGAGTACAACCGGGTGCAGTTTACCCCGGATGTGCTGCCTTCGGACGTGACGGGCTACTCCATCCCCGACCCCCAGGGGCAGGGCATGCGCTATCAGAAAGGCGCCGTGCTGTGCAACCTGTTTCTGGCGGACGAGCTGAACCGGGCAACCTCCCGGACCCAATCGGCTCTGCTGGAAGCGATGGAGGAAGGCCAGGTGACGGTGGACGGTGTCAGCCACAAGCTGCCCCAGCCCTTCGTGGTCATCGCCACCCAGAACCCCACCGGTGCGGCAGGCACCCAGCTGCTGCCGGACAGCCAGATGGACCGGTTTATGGTGCGGCTGTCTCTGGGCTATCCCAGCCCCAAGGATGAAGCGGCCATGATCCTCAACCGACAGGGAGGAAACCCGCTGCATATGCTCAGCGCCCTGATGACCCGAGAGGATTTGGTGAATATTCAGGATGCGGTGGAGGATACCTTCCTGCATGAGAGCGTGGTCGGATACATTGTTGCCCTGGTAAACGCCACTCGCAGCAGCGAGGATATTTTGCGGGGAGCCAGCCCCCGGGCAACCCTGTCTGTAACTGCCATGTCCAAGGCAGTGGCACGGCTCCGGGGCAGAGATTATGTTACCCCGGCGGATGTGAAGGAAGTATTTGCCCATACGGTAGCCCACCGGCTGATTCTGTCGGCGAAAGCGGAAGCCCAGGGCAAATCCCCGGAGCAGGTGCTTGCCCAGATTGTGGCCGCGGTGCCGGCTCCCAGACTGCGCTGATATGTGGGGACGGCGATTATTTTATCTGGCTGGGGTGGTCAGCTGCCTGGGGTTTTATGTGGCCCATGGAAGCTGGGTAGCCTGCTTGGTGGTTTGGATTGTACTGGGCCTTCCATGGCTGTCTTTGCTGGTGAGTTTGCCGGCTATGGTCAGCTTTCGGATGCAGGTGGAAGCACCCCGGGCGATTCCTCTGGGTACTCCGGCGGAAGCCTGGCTCATGGGCAGCAGCCGCTATCCGCTGCCGCCATTTTCCGGGAAAATCCAACTGATTTCCTGCGTTACCGGGGAGAAAATGCGCTATCGCCCATCCCATGGCCTGCCTGTGCAGGTGTGCGGCGGCATCAAAATTGCGGTGCTTCGGCCCCGGGTTTGCGACCATCTGGGGCTGTTTTCCTTTCCCACTAAGGTCAATCCGGGGCATAATGTGGTGATTCGCCCGGTACCGGTGCCGGTGCGGGATCTTCCGGATTTGCAGCGCTACTTGGCTCGCTCCTGGAAGCCCAAGCCCGGCGGCGGATTTGCGGAAAACCACGAGCTGCGGCTGTACCGTCCGGGAGACAACTTAAACCAAGTCCATTGGAAATTGTCTGCCAAAACCGGAAAACTCACCCTGCGTGAGCCGATGGAGCCTCAGAGAGGGCTGGTTCTGCTGACCATGAACCACCGAGGCACTGCGGAAGAGCGAAATCGGAAATTCGGGCGGCTCCTGTGGGTGGGAAACTATCTTCTGGAGCAGCAGGTTTCCTTTGAAATTCGGGCACTGACTGCCATCGGTATCCGGTCTTTCGATGTGCGCAGCCAGCAGGATCTGACCCGGGCGCTGGATACCCTGCTGTGTGATCCGGAAGCGGTGGAGGGTTCCATCCGGGACCGGTTTTTCAGCGCTTCCTGGCACTACCACATAGGAGGGAATGCCGATGAAGCTTGAGCGATGGGTGCGGGCCTTTTTAAGCAGCGCACTGGCGTTCTGCATTTCCTTCGGTTCGGTGGGCTGCCTGGTCAGTGCCTTTGAACTTTCTTTGGCGTCTTATCCGGGACTGGTGCTGACCTGCCTGAGCGCTTCCCTATTGTGCGGCCTGGTGCTGTCAGGGAAACGGGGCGGCCTTGCGCTGCTGCTTCTGGCAGGTCTGCTGATGGGATATTTGCGGCGCAGAGGGGAAGCGGTGCAGCAGCTGGGACAGCTTTTGTACCGGATTTCCTACGTCTATGACCGGGCATACCACTGGGGATACCTGAAGCTGGCGGACTCGGCCTGGGACGCCGGCGTGGCAGATCTTCCCATGGCGGTGCTGGGGTGCGCCATTGCCGCATCGGCGGCCTGGGAAATTTGCCGGGGAAAGTCGGGCATGGTGGCCATTTTGCTGGCAGTGCTTCCCCTGTGTGCCTGTCTGGTGGTCACGGATACTACCCCGGAGGAAGTGTATCTGTTTCTGCTTCTGTTGGGGCTGATTGAACTGGTGCTGACGGCACGGGTGAGAATGCACAGCTGCGTCCAGGGATGCAGGCTGATGTTTATGACCATTCTGCCTACAGTGGCGGCTCTGGGGCTGCTGTTTTGGATGATTCCCCAGGCCGGATACGTCAGCCATGCGGAGCAAATCCGCAACACTTTACTGCAATATGTCCGCAAAGCGCCGGAGGTGGCTACCTCTCTTCCTGAGACGCCGCTGCAAACCGTCCAGAGCCAGGAGCCGCAAAGCGTAAACCTGGCTTCCTTGGGAAGTCGTTTCCCATCTTCTGCTGCGGTGATGAAAGTGACAGCGGACACAGGCGGAACATTGTACTTGCGGGGCCGGGATTATGATGTTTACAACGGTACAGGATGGGAAACCACCCTTCACCGGACGGAAAAATTCACGGCGCCGGAACAAAATCTGGGACTTGTGACGGTGGAAACCGTATCCCCATTTCAGCAAATTTATCTGCCCTACTACCCGGAGGAAAATTTTTCACTGGTAGGGGGCAGACTGGAAAATACCGGACTGTATCAAAGCTATACCTGTACCCGAATGGGCTTTGCACAGGATTTGCCGGTGCTGCTGTCGGCAGCAGAAAATACCCGGGGGCCCTATAACGAGGAACGCTATTTGGCGCTTCCGGAGCAAACCCGGGACCGGGCCCGGGCAATTCTTACGCAGCTGTCTTTGTCCGGGCAGACCGTGACGGACAGAGCACAGGAAGTCGCCGATTATGTCCGCAGCAGTGCCCGGTATGATTTGCAGACCCAACGGATGCCGGAGGGAGAAGGGGACTTTGCTCTGTGGTTTCTGGAACAGGCGGATCGGGGCTACTGCGTCCATTTCGCCACGGCGGCGGTGGTACTGCTGCGCACCGCAGGAATTGAAGCCCGATATGTCAGCGGCTATATGGTTCGGGCCGGGGTAGGGGAAACGGTAACGGTTACCGGAGAACATGCCCACGCCTGGGCAGAATATTATGAACCGGCATTGGGACTTTGGCTGGTACTGGAAGCCACGCCGTCTGCGGGCGAGGAAACTCCGGAGCAAACCGTTCCGGAAATGACCACAATGCCTACGGTGCCGTCGTCCTCAGCACCGGGAGCACAGACCACACCCCAGCAGCAAGAGCAGCCGCAGCAGTCGGAGCAGCCAAAACCGGAACCGAGCAGAAAGTGGATGGCGCTGTTCTGGGTGCTTCCTGCCTTGGCCGGGGCGGCAGCAACGATTCAGGGACAACGGGTACTCCGCTTGACACGAGGGCGCAGAGGGCAAAAAAATGGCCCCGCCAATGCCCAGGCTCTGGCCCGGTGGCGGGAAGCGGTGCTGCTGGCAAAGCTGCTGAAACAGCCGGTACCGGAGGGGCTGGAGACACTGGCTCAGAAAGCCAAATTCAGCCAGCATACCTTAACGGCGGAAGAACTGCTTGTCTTTGAGTCGTATCTGCGTGGCGCCCGCCGGAAACTGGCCCGACAGCCCTGGTATCGCAGATTGGTGTATCAGTATGGGTATGCCCTCTTCTGAGGGCACCCAAGGAAAAGGAGAAAACCATGGAAGAAAAATTTATTTGTGCATGGACCCAGGCCCGGCAGGCAGCGCAGGACTTGGGCATCCGGATGCGCCCGGTGGCCAAAGAGGAAATGCTGAAAAATGCCCAGCGGGTGCTATCCGGCAATCGTCTCAGTGACGGCTTTAATGAGCTGAAGAATAAGGGCCATCTGGAACTGAGCCTGGAAGCCCTGGCAGTGGACAAGCGCTTTACCGGGCTGTTTAGCGATGAGCAGGCCAACGAAGCGCTGATGCGCCTGCTGGAAGCGGGATACGGTTTCCCCGCCGGAAAATAAAAAAGCGCCCCTTTCGGAGCGAAAAAATATCACAAAATAAAATAGAAATGACCCTTGACTACTGCATCTTGCCATCGATACATTTTTGTGTAGTCAAGGGCCATTTCTGTTCACTCTTAGTATCTAACATCATTGGTTAACCTCTCTTTCTACGGATTAGACGATATCTTTCTGATCC
>CALXDU010000037.1 GCA_944387145.1 uncultured Oscillospiraceae bacterium
TCACTTTTTCAATCTAGGCATCTGGTGACGATATTATCTCATGGAAGCTGTCCTATATTTCGGACTGTTACAAGATACCAAGTTCCAGTCAGGTTATTACAACTTTGACAAAGGGAAAACAGTCCCGAACCTTTTTGATGGTTTCGATATTGTAGTCCTTGAACATCAAATGGCATGCGATTTATATCAGCAAGAAACTGGTCACCAGTATACATTTTTGTGCGGTGACTATTAAAAGCAGAACGTGGAGGAATATGTTCAAACGTTAATTCGCCCTCTTTTCCGCACAAAGCACACCTTCCATAGTGCCTTTCCATTCTTACGCCACCATTTCCACATTCATTTCCATCATAATCATCTCACACCGGGCCACTTTGAGCTTTTCATTCAATAGAACGTTCACTCACCGGGCGCACAGCTGAAATTGCGAAAAAACGAAGCTTTCTTTTATAGAGGCACAGTTTAGCCACCTTTTACTCCCTCTATTATACATTACAATATAGCAGAGGGGGAGTATTTTTTCAATTACCAGAATCCAAAGAAGATGCACATAAACCCCAGATGTCGCCAATATCCAACATCTGGGTTTCATGCAACATTGAACGTTATGGTGTTGAATAAGAGCGAACAAAGGGGGTTGATTTTGTTCGCACTTCCTCTGAATAGCCCATCTGCTTATCAAACAATAATACAGCCACTATTGATTCATAAATCCAGTGCTGTCTGAGGTCAATGCACGGTTATCTGTGCTCGGCTAATTTTAAGTCAGCTACATCCCCTCCACATATTCAGAAATCAAACGGACGCTGTTGCTCTGCTTTGCTGCCTCCAGTTCTGCCTCTGTAAAAGAGAACGGAAGCCTGCCTAACTCTGCTGTTTTCTTGAAAAGCAGCACTATGGCATCGGATAAGGTAAGCCCCTGGGGTGCAAGTACCGCAGAGACCTTGTCGTAGAAATCCTGGTCGATTTCAAATACCATAACTACCATCGAAGCTTCTCCTCTCTGTCCGCATCTTCTCGATACTTTTTCCAATTGAATCCCATGTCCCTACATACAGCCTATCGAAGGGGTAAAACCCGGGAGTCGCCGGGTCGTCTAGATATAAAACATAATGCAGCTTTGCCATGGCTCAGATCCAATTATCAGAGAGGTAGCTCGTGATATCTGCCTTCAATTGCTTCAAAGTGGAATGGTAGCAATTGTCAGACTTCAGTTCAAGCTGATCTTCAATGTCCCGAATCATTCCCCGGAGCGTTTGATCATTGAGACGAGGAAGCGACTCCCGAATAATCATTGCCATGGTATCTACAAAGCCTGTGGGATGACCCAGTGCATACCGCAGAGCACAAGTGATGGCAATATTGAAGTGTTTATTTTCCAGGATTTCCAGCTCGAACCACTTGGCAGGACATAACACATAAGAGTTGTGGTCAGTATCTATCACCAGGGCGGTATCCTGCTTATTTACTTCTTCAAGGAAGTCATCCATATTGTCGCAGAACTCCTGTGCGGTAATGTGGCGCAGTTCATTGATTTTGGGCAAATGATTCCTCATGGGATACCTCCGTTTCTGGATGCAACCACTCGTCTGACTCGAAAGAATGGTATAGGAAGTGAAATTTGTCGATTCGTTTGTCTGTGTGCCAATGACCGCAGTACCAAGCTTTGTATTGGAGGGATTGCTCGATTTTGTCCAGCCAATGTTCTGTGCCGGCATCCACTGTGCTCTGGTCGACTATGGGAAGGAACATCTCTATGGGTTCGTAGCGGAAAGGGCAGGTATGGGAGAGTACCACGTCAATGGTGTGCTCCTGAATTTGTCTTTCTATATATGCCTTGATCTGTGAGCTTGGCTGCTCGTCCGGCCACCAGCCGCCACTGCGCAACCTCCAAAACTTGTCCACGCTATAGGCTCCGCCAATCACCAAATACCGCAGACCGTTCAGAGTGAATATTTCGCCGTCTGCTGCAAAGAGTAAGGTCGGATATTGCTCCTGGAACCAGACTTTTCCGCCATTCCATTCCTTCTGCCGATATCCTTCAATATTCCAGGGGCGGATCTCATGAATTGCCGTGGACACATAGAATTGTCGGCTTGAGTTTTGCGAGAACTCGCTTCACGGTGTCATCTCGCTCATCATCATAATAGTTCGCCCCCACATCCCCCAGGAGAACAATGATATCCTCGGAGGTTGGCTTTACCTTTGCACAGAACTTTTTGATTCCCCAAGGGGAACCATGGATATCGCCGGTAAAATAAATCATATAAGGTCACACCTTTCTGTCGTAAGTATAGCAACTGTAGTCATAAAAATCATAAAACCAGAGAAAATGTAAAAGGAATCGGCGTAAATGTAGAATTCTACAGGGGTTTACAGGGTTACCCCAGATGCCTTTGTGTTTCATAAACTAATTGTTTATGTAGTGACTGTGGGAGGATTGCTTTTCCCGTCATCCTCTTCCTATAATTTGAACGATGGGTCAATAGAGCATCCGATTCTCACGGAGTGCCCGCTTGGCTGCAATCAGAATCTCCATGAGGATGCGAGTCTCATATTCGCTGCAGTCCATCACCAGAGAGGCGAATTTGTGGTTGGTCGCCTTGATGGTGTTTTCGAGACAGTCGTACAGCAGCTCGTCCGCAGATACATTCAATGCGTTTGCAATGAGAACAAATGTCTCCATGCTCATACCCTTCGTGCCATTCTCGATGTAGCTGATATAAGGAGGGGAAGTAAATATCAATTTTGCCAGATCCATTTGTGAGATGCCCCTTCTTCTGCGAGCTGTCCGAATTCTTTGTCCCAGGGAAATGTTGTCTAATGCCATAATGAAAACCTCCATAATTAAAATAATTCGGCTTTCATTATATTGTATTGACTGAAATTTAGTGATTAGCTTATATCGCTTGCAGTATGCTGTTGATATAATTCTATAAAATATAGCCTATAGACTGAATTGGAAGGCGGTGAGCAGCACAGTCATGGCGGACATTTCAAAAATCGGATCTCGCATTCGTGATATGCGACTCAGCCGTGGCATGAGCCAATCAGCACTGGCGGAGAAAGCAAATATCTCGCTTCCCCATGTGAGTGAGATTGAATTGGGAAAGAGCAATATGCGCCTTTCTACATTCATCAAAGTTGCCGAAGCCTTGCAGGTGTCGGCAGATGAGCTCATCCGTTTGGATGTACCCAATGTACATGGATTGTATCAAACAGAGTTCGCGTCCCTGCTGGATGGGTGCAGCCCCGGGGAAAGCGACTCCATTATCAGGATTGTGAAGGAGCTAAAATGCACCTTCCAAAACCACAAAGGAAATGATGTATAACAGATCAGATTACAAAATCTGGTCTGTTTTTTTGCCTTTTATAAACCAAGAGTCATTTACTTAACCGTGGGTTTATCGCTTTTGTGAATCGTATTCAGTATAATTTCTATTGCAGATACAAATGTAAAAAACATCTGTAGATTGGTAAATGTGGGACGGTTATATGGAAAAAGATTATAGATTTGAGCGCTTCCTATCCCTTCTGGCAGATATGCTTTTGAAGTACGGTCCCAAGGTCTTGGAAGAACAATGTAAAGCTGAACAGAGCGCCCGGGAGGAACAGAAATGAATGAATTGGAAATTTTCTCGAAGATGAGTGAGATAAGTGACCATCCCCAGGAAGCTTCGTTGTTCTTTCAGGATGACGAGCGGGCACAGCTCATTGCCGAACATAAATTGTGGCTGAAGAGCATCCGGCATGAACGCCCCAGTCCTGCTCATCACTTTAAGATTGGCATCTATATCCGATATTTCAATCAAACGAAATACGATAATTATCTGGATTATCGTAAGAAGCAATTTCTGGACACCATTGCCCTTTGCCCACGGTGGGAGTTATGCTACATGATTGATCAGGACAAAAAGCGCCAAAAGGCAGAACAGATACAGAAGACCCGCCGACGAATGCATGTGGTCATCGACCCGGAGAACTACGAGTATAGACCTGAAAAGAAGCCGGTCGATTATTACGATAATGATATCCGCCAGAATGTCGGTATTTATGTGCGTGTCTCCACGGATGATGTGCGCCAGACCACTTCCTATGAACTTCAAAAAATCTACTATGAGGATTTCGTGCGAAAGCACCCACATTGGACACTGCACAAAATTTATGCTGACGAAGGCATAAGTGGCACTTCTCTGAAGCATAGAGACGAGTTCATGAAGATGATCGGCGATGCGAAAGCAGGAAAAATCAATCTCATTGTTACAAAGAGCGTGTCCCGTTTTGCGAGAAATGTGGAGGACTTCATTCGGCTGATTCGAGAACTTCGTGATCTCAACCCACCAGTCTGTGTGTTTTTTGAGTCGGAAAGCATATCGTCCTTAAACGAGGATCAGTTCATTACGCTGACCATGCTGGCTACCATGGCGGACGAAGAGTCTCACACCCGAAGCCGCAGTATGGAGACCTCGCTGCGTATGCGTCTGGACAATGGTCTCCCACTCACTCCCAAGCTCCTGGGCTATACCCATGACGCTGAGGGAAATCTGGTAATCAACCCTGAAGAAGCACCCACGGTAAAGCTGGCATTCTATGCCAATCAGATACTTTCGGTACTCATCTGTCAAATCCTTTCGCTCCAGCTGTTGTTGGCATATCCAGGCAATCGCTGATTCCCGGCAAGCAAAGGGCATTTCTATTGTGGCAAACGAAATACCCCTGCGTCTACATATTTCGTATCGTTTATGACCATCAACAATCGTTCCTTTCCATACAGAGATAGGCGATTTACAGCCTTCTGCGGCCAGACTCCTCTCCAATTTTGCCAGGTCTTTCTTCTTGGCGGGTCGGATAAGCCGTTGGAATAGGACATCAACCTTGAGGGTCGGGAGATTATTTGTGTCCATAGGGAGTTCCTCAACCTTCAATTCGCTTCAACGTTTTTAGAGAAAACACAGCAAGACGCTTTTCTGGAGAAATGGTGCCAGCCATGCGGTAAGAGCAATTCGTGTCCAGATTTCCTGTCAAAGCACAGAGTTTTTTCACAAAAGCCATGCTGTAAATTTCATAGGAGAAATCAGACAGCATCTTACTTTGGCTGACTTTATGGGCTTGCACCTGGGGCGCATCATAATCTACACCGCGAATAGCAACCTCCATGCGCTCCGGATGGACCAGCAGTTGGATATAGGGCGGGTCGCCCATTTGATGCAGAGGTGCCTTGTGAATGCGTATGCGGTTTTTCTTGAGATCTACGGATAGGTAGATGACAGGCGTTGCAGGCTGATTATCCAATTCGCTCATTGTTTATCTCCTCCATGGTTATGTCAGATAATTCTTGCTGAATATACTGGCGAAGTTCATCAAAACTGGTCACTGATACTTTCTTGCCTGTTTCAAATAATTGTCCTTCAATACGAAGTTTCCACTCCGCCTCGCTTTGGCGGGCCAGTGCTTCCAAGGATTGTTCATGTACATAAAAAGACTTGCCGAAACTCACAGTCCACTCCTTCGGAATGGCACGGATGTGTTTTCCAGAAGGAGTAAGCGGGTGAACGGCCGCCTCGCCATCGGAGGAATCATGCTTGGACAGCACATGGGACTTCAGATATGCCTCGCAATCTGCTGCATCAAAAATATATGCTACTTCGCCATCCTTTTCATACAGGTAGCCGATGATCCGATATTTATAATCCTTATTCCAGCCAAACAGCGAATAAATGGTATCTCCATATGCCCCGGCTGGCACATCCTTGGGATAATAGATTCCATTGACAGTCTTAGAAAAATAAACACCACTGCGATTCTGTGTATCGGTGGGACGGACTGCAAACTTTCGCTCAACTGGATTGATCAGTAGCTCCACATAATTCTTTGCACCGAACTTACGAATACATTCTGTGCTGAATTTGATTTTTTTGCCCTGAAAGGTTACTACAGGACGGCTTACCACATCGAATAGTTCCGCACGGGAAACTTCGAAGCCACGCAAGTCAAAATCGCCAGCTTCTACAGACACCTGGATTTCGTCCGTGGTCGTAAGTTCCATGGGGGCGGTATCCTGGTAGACGCTCCGGGATGCCTGGTAGTATTCCGGCTCCTTAAAGCCTGCCCAGCGGGGATTGATTGTAACGAAGCCTCGCAGAATGCCGCTGTCGATTACACGCAGTTCGGGCAGAACCGATTTGTTGCCGTACTTGGCATTATCCAGCATCCGCTGTACTGCAATAAAATCATCGCGGCTGACAATGGCTTCGTGATGTTTGCGATAGGTGCTTTGAGGACGTTGCCCATAGTTCTTGCTTTTTTTGTGGGAGTGATAGTCTTTTGTATAGGTTTTTCTGGTGACGACATCCCCACAATGCCGTTCGTTGCGCAAAATCTGCACAACGCCGCCAGCAGTCCACTTGATGTTACCCAGGTACGATTTCCGCTCCAGTGCAATTAGTGTATCTGCGATCTGCTGGGAGGAATAGCCATAGAGATACATATTCGATATGAATCAGAAAAAATCGCCAATCTGCCAATATACAAAGCCAACCGCCTTCGTGGGAGGAACCTGCCGTTGGAGGGACTTGATGCACTCCAGGATCAGGAAGGTCCACCCGAGCCATTCAGACATATTACTGCTCAGAAAATTGCTGACCAATACCATGTTTCTTTTGGAACAGTACAGAAATATGCTGCGTATGCACGGGCGGTCAATACATTAGGAGAAAAGGCCCCTGAGTTGCTGTCAAGAATTCTGGCCGGAAAATATAAGGTTCCCCATCGAAGTATACTGGAACTGGCAGAGCTTACACCAGGACAGATCCAACGGGTCGCCAGCAGAGTCGAACTGAACCAACAGCCTTTCACACAGTATTCCAAGGTACGCGCGGGACTCCAGGAACAAGCAGCATCGCAAACTAGTACGGCACCCAACAGTGCAAACACCCCATCAATAAAGGATATGCCAGCCTACGACCCGGACGCTGAAATCACCGGGCTTGCCCTAACCATCCCTTCTTGGATCAGCTCCATAGAGCGAGTTCGGGATAAGGCTGATTTCACAACCACATCCGAAAAAGCAAGAAGCAATCTGCTGTCATCCCTGGTCGATTTGCAGTTAAAGGTTGCGTTACTGCTGTCAAAAATCAGGGAGGAGTAAATGGAAGACTATAGCAGATTTGTTCCGGCAGTCCATTTTGAACAGATACCTATTAAAAACCTGGTATCCAATCAGAATTATCAGCGCGGGCTGTCTCAGTCCCATATTGATAAAACGGCGGCAGACTTCGATTTGTATCAAATCAATCCTGTGAAAGTCAGCCGAAGAGATGGTATCAATTATGTTTTCAATGGTCAGCATACCATAGAAATTGTTGCAGCTGTTTCCGGTTCCCGTGAAACTCCTGTCTGGTGCATGATTTATGACGATTTAAGCTACGAACATGAAGCTGACATTTTTGCCAATCAGCAAAAGTATGTTAAGTCCCTGATACCCTATGAGGTATTTACCGCAAACATTGAAGCCGGGAATAACACGCAGCTTATGATTCGTGATCTCATAGAATCCTATGGGCTGACCATAGGGAAAGCACGTGCTCCTGGTGTCGTATGCGCCGTGTCCACCGTGGAAGCCATTTATACCAAGTATGGGTACCACACGCTTAGCCGCACCCTGCGGTTAATCATTGGTGCCTGGGAGGGAGATCCAAACTCCCTGTCCGCCAATATGCTAAATGCAGTAGCCAAACTGGTCGTGGTATACGGCGACGCTTTGAATGATGAGGTGTTTAAGGATAAGGTCGGTGCTGTTTCTCTGAAACAGCTCATCCGGGTCGCAAAGGACCGTCGCAACGGGTCTTCCGGCTATGCGGAAGCCATGCTTCTGGAATACAACGGAAAGAAAAAAGGCAGCAACCGCTTGGGGTTGAATAAGCTCTACGCCCGGAACAATGTGCTGTTCACGGATTACGACGAAGATGCCGAGGATGATTCACAGCAATTCCTGGAGGATTTTGGTGAGGACTATCCTTCGGATTAGCCCTCCACCTCAATGTCGCCATAGAACTTGAACACCAGCCGACCATCGCTATGGGCTACCACGCAGTCAAGTGCTGCAAGCCAGAGCCGGTCATCAAACACCTCCAATGGCGCATCTTTATGGGAGAGTTCGCCCATAAAGCCTTCGATGTTTTTGGCTTGTGTCAGTCTGGCAGTCTTTTTCTCTTCCAGCTCCGCAAGAGAAGAAGTCAGAGCCTCATATCGGTGCACATAGCCGTTGTGTTGCTTTACATAGGATTCCTGATCTTGCGCACTACATGAGTTCTCCTTTATGCACTGTTGCGTAAGGGCTACAACGACCTCTATTTCACGGGTGATTTCGGCAATTTGCGCATCCAGTTCCTCACAAGCTGTAAGCGTATGCAGTATCACTTGACAATCAGATAATAGGGTGTCTTTGCTCACGAAAATACGGTTGAAAACTGCCAGGAATCTCTCTTTGACCTGTTGTTCATCCAATGTGGGGCTTTCGCATTTGTGTTCTCCGGAAAATTTCCGATTGCATTGGAGTACTTCCCGGCGGCTTTTTGTATTGGGATGCCAGGTCTTTATACCGTAATAATTCCCGCAGTCACCACATACGATTTTCGTTGCCAGTACACTGTGTCCACTGTAATTGCGTCCTATGCTTTTTCGGCGGCGGAACTCAGCCTGAACCGCTTCCCATTCCTCTGGCTGGATGATCGCTTCATGGCTGTCTTCGATAAAATACTGAGGGGCCTGTCCGGTATTGACCTCCATTTTCTTCGTCAGAAAATCTACGGTATAGCGTTTTTGAAGCACCTTTTTGCTTTACCTATTAACGGGAGGATTTCATCATGGAAAAACGCTACTATGTTGCCTACGGCAGCAACCTCAATGTTCGGCAGATGCTGATGCGATGTCCCACCGCACGGATGATTGGCACATCGGTCATTCAGAACTATCGTCTGCTTTTCAAAGGCAGTAAGACCGGCTCCTATCTCACCATCGAACCCGCTACCGGCTCGGAAGTTCCCGTTGGCGTATGGGAAGTTTCCAAAGCAGACGAACTGGCTCTAGATCATTACGAGGGATACCCCAACTTCTATTATAAGAAGGAGCTGGTACTGCCCATCACCGGAATCCGAACCGGAAAGATCAGAATGAGAAAAGTCTTTGTGTACATCATGCACGAAGAGCGGAAGCTGGGAATCCCCAGTACCTTTTATATGCAAACCTGCATTGAGGGCTACCCAGACAGGCATTCCGACTTAAATAGAACTTCTGGGGCACGTTCCCCTGCAAGATCTGCGACAAGAAAGATCCTTGCTCTTCGTTGGGGAACCCCCCAATATTGAGCATCGAGCACGCGGTATGCCACGCTCCATCCGTCTCCCAGGTACAGGTCGGCGTAGGGCCATCCGTTTTTCTCAGGCGGAGGCACCTGGGCGGACGGTTCTTTGGTGCCGATGACCGCTTCAAGGACCGCCTTGAAGTCGGCACCCTGGTTTGAGGAGAAGGCGCCGGGCACATTCTCCCAGCAGAGCCATCTCGGTTTTTCTCCATTTGTTTTCTCCCTCATTTCTTTCACGATGCGGATCGCTTCATAAAACAGGCTGGAGCGTGAACCATCCAGCCCGGAACGCTTGCCGGCGATGGACATATCCTGACAAGGGCTGCCGAAGGTGATAATGTCCACGGGAGGCAAATCGCCGCCGTGAATCTGGGATACATCCCCGTAATGCTTCATCTGCGGCAGCCGTTTCGTGGTGACCCTCACGGCAAAAGGCTCGATCTCCGATGCCCACACAGGCGTGATCCCGGCCAGAATACCAGCCAAAGAAAAGCCCCCGGAGCCATCAAAGAGGCTTCCGAGGGTTAGTTCATTCTTCATTAGGCGTTACCTCGCTAAACTTGTATTCCTCGCCGTTACGCAGGACGCTGATATTTTCATCAGAGCCGACCTGCTCGATGTATCTGCGCACGATGACATCGCAGAATTTTTCGTCCAGTTCGATGGTGCGGCAGATACGGCCGGTCTGTTCACAGGCGATGAGGGTAGAGCCGGAGCCGCCGAAGGGGTCCAGCACCACCGCATTACTCATGGAGGAATTCATAATGGGATAGGCCAGCAGGGGGATGGGCTTCATGGTTGGGTGGTCACCGTTTTTCTTGGGCTTGTCGAACTCCCAGATGGTGGACTCCTTCCGCCCGGTATACCACTGGTGCTTGCCTTTCTTCTTCCAGCCGTACAGCACAGGCTCATGCTGCCATTGGTAAGGAGAGCGGCCCAGTACCAGAGATTGCTTTTTCCAGATACAGCAGCCGGACAAGTAGAACCCGGCATCGGCAAAGGCTCTGCGGAAGTTCAGCCCTTCGGTATCGGCATGGAACACATGTCTACCTCCTTAGAAGAGGCCCCACTCAGCGAATTTCTCAAAACCGCCGATGGAGTCAATGTACTCCCTAGCGTTGGCGACGATCTCACCATATGGAATGCCGTCCACAGTATCATCGCCGATGGCACAGCACAGTTCCACAGGTCTTTCTGTCTGCTGGGCTTTCAGAAATGCGTAGATATTTACGGACACATCCGCTTTGCTGAGATCTTTGCCATGGAGACCACCGCCTGTCACAGAGTCAGCCATGTCGCTACCCAGCTTCCGGTTGGTAGCGCCGGTGTCCACATCCGTGCCGCCAGTCCAATCCCCCAAAGGGTTAATCTCTGCTGTGGGATACATCTTCTGCAAATCCGCCTTGGGTGCATTGCTCTGGCAGATGATCAGCCGACTGCCGTCCAGAATGTATTTTCCGTCATGAGGGAATGCCTCATAAATCTTGCGGGCTGCCAGAGAAATGGCGACCTGTTCTTCGGTCAGAGGCATACCCTTGAAGATGCCATTATCTCCGCAGCGGAAACCCTTGGACTGGTTGGGTCCCATAGACATCCAGTAGCGTAAAGTAGCCAGAAATGGCCTTCTCAGCCTCCCAGGCGGCTTCTGGGAGGGTTTTGGTAAACGCTTCGCGAATGTGTGATAGGCATCCACAGCAGGAGGGAAATGGTCAATCAGGTGATCTCTGATGTAGTCTGCGAAGTCCATCCGAGGAAAGACCGTTGCGCAAGGTGAATAGAAATTAACAAGGTTGGCTCTATAGCCTTCGTAGGCGGCATAAAGGATATTGGCGACCACTCCGGTCTGACAGGCACGAATATACTCGTCAACAGAATGGACCGACATCGTTTTCTTCAAGTCCTCAACTGCCTCATGATAGATTGTTTCTTCCTGGGGGAAGGTTTTATCATGGGCGCGAATCAATTCGGCCAGCTCATCAAGTATACTTGGACTGGTGATAGCCTGTACGATTTCGTTTAGTGTTTTCATAATAACCATCCTTTTTGTAGTTGCTTCAACCGTGACCACAGTTGCTTAGAACTAGTCTTATAGAATTAGAAACTAGTTCCAATAGAACTAGTATAAACGATAAGCTGTGTCGAAATATGTCATATCATGGGGGAAAATAAAAAAGAAGGGAGCCGTACGGCTCCCTTCCACAGCTTTATTCCGTTAAGGCTCGGATGGCATTGATAATTTTGTTTCGTTCTTTGACAGGCAACTTCATAATGTCAGCTGCGAGTTCATTGAAAACACCTTCCTCAGACCGCTCCACAACATCCTGCAGCAGCGTATCCGCTGATACATCCAGGGCGTTTGCTATAGCGACCAGAGTGGCCAATTTAGGAGGTTTTACACCACGCTCGATGACGCTGATGTGTGTCGGGCTGAGATCGACGATGGCGGCCAGATCTTCCTGTGTTAAATGTTTCCGCTCCCTGGCGACCTTAATTCTGCTGCCGATTGCACTCAAATCCACGAGAACACCTCCTTTCAGAACTAGTTTTCGTTCTGAAATAATTATATCGTGGATGCAGCGAGACATACAGAAGCCATAAGAGTGAGTACTAGTTCTAAAAGAACGATGCTATATACAGAACCATCTTTCACACGATTACCCATCTTTCACACGATTTATAGCCGCGCGATATGGCAATCATTCCACAAACAAAAATAACCGCTACGGCTCAACACCACAGCGGCTCTGAATTTCACACAAAAATATTGAAAATCAATGGTTTTTTGGTAAATAATCGAAAATAAGCACCGTAATCTTGGTATCAAAATTACGGTGCTTATTTGGTGGGGGAGGACGGATTCGAACCATCGAAGCGAAACGCAGCAGATTTACAGTCTGTCCCCTTTGGCCACTCGGGAACTCCCCCAAATATGAAATTCTGTTTTGTCTGAATGGAGCCGGTAGACGGACTCGAACCCCCGACCTACTGATTACAAATCAGTTGCTCTACCAGCTGAGCTATACCGGCGGCTCAAACAGAACACGCTTATTATAACACGCAATCGCCATTTGTCAAGCTTTTTTTGCAGATTTTTTGAAAAATTTTCCGGGGTGGAAAAACCACCCCGGAAAAGGGAAAAACTCCAAAATTACGGGGTTAAAAATTAGAATTCTACATCCATCTTTGCAATGACAGCTGCGCAGCGGGGGCACAGGCCATTTTCGTCGGCCTGTACACTATGCATCCAGCACCGGGGGCACTTGGTTCCCTTGGCTTCGCTGACGCCGATAGTCAGGGTAGGGAAGTTGTCGCCGCAGCCGACTTCAGCGCCCTCCTCCGGGGCGTCCCAGGTGCAGGTGGACACGATGCACACCTCAGCCAGATTCACGCCCTCACAGGCGGCTCTCAGGCTCTCGTCGCTGGTCTGCAGGGTCACATGGGCTTCCAGTGCCTTGCCGATCCGCTTGTCGGCACGGGCCTTTTCCAGAATGCCGTTGACATCCTGACGCAGCTTCATGATGGTATCCCACTTGGCCATGGTATCCTGGCTCAGGACATAAGCGTCAAAGTTCTCGGGCATCTGGTTCAGCAGGATGTTCCGACCGTCATCGCCGCTGCGGTGGGGCATCGCCTGCCAGATTTCATCGCAGGTAAAGGCCAGAATGGGGGCAAACAGCTTTGCCATGGCGTCCAGAATCAGGAACAGGGCGCTCTGTGCGGAGCGGCGGCGCAGGCCGGTGGCCTCCTCACAGTACAGACGATCCTTGATGATGTCCAGATAGAAAGAGGACAGCTCCACCACACAGAAGTCGTTGATGGCGTGGGAAACGGTGTGGAACTCGTAGCCCATGTAAGCCTTCCGGCAAACGGCCACAAGTTCATTGAGCTTGGTCAGTGCCCAGCGGTCCAGCTCTTCCATATCCTCAGGAGCTACCAGGTTGTCCGGATCGAACTCATTCAGGTTGCCCAGGCAGTAACGGGCAGTATTGCGGAACTTCAGATAGCTCTGAGACAGCTGCTTGAAGATCTCCTTGGAGCAGCGCACGTCAGCGTGGTAATCGGAAGAACCGGCCCACAGACGGACGATATCCGCACCGAATTCCTTAATCAGGTCGGCAGGGTCAACACCGTTGCCCAGGGACTTGTGCATGGCACGGCCCTGGCCGTCCACGGTCCAGCCGTGGGTCAGAACGTCCTTGAAAGGAGCACCATTGCCCAGAGCGCCCACGGAAGTCAGCAGGCTGGACTGGAACCAACCACGATACTGGTCGGCGCCTTCCAGATACACGTCAGCAGGCCACAGTTCGGGGGTGTCGTGCATCAGGGAAGCGTAGTGGGTGGAGCCGGAGTCGAACCAGCCGTCCAGGGTGTCGGTTTCCTTTTCGAAGCCGCTGGCGCCGCCGCAGTGGGGGCAGGTCAGGCCATCGGGAACCAGCTCGGCAGCTTCCTTCTCAAACCAGATGTTGGAGCCGTACTCGTCGAAGAGCTTGGAGATGTGGGCGATGGTTTCGGGGGTGCAGATGGGTTTGCCGCAGTCCTTGCAGTAGAATACGGGGATGGGCAGACCCCAACGGCGCTGACGGGAGATACACCAGTCGGCCCGCTCCCGGATCATGCTGACCATCCGGTCGCCGCCCCAGGCGGGCAGCCAGCGGACATTTTCACAGGCGGCAACGGCTTCGTCCTTGAAGGCTTCCACAGAGCAGAACCACTGAGGGGTGGCACGGAAGATGATGGGGTTCTTGCACCGCCAGCAGTGGGGGTAGGAGTGGAGGATCTCTTCGCTGGCAAACAGAGTGCCGTTTTCCTTCATGTCCGCCAGGATGATGGGGTTGGACTCGTCGGTTTTCAGACCGGCGTACTTGCCGGCGTACTCGGTGTGACGGCCCTGGTCGTTGACGGGAACCACCAGATCCATGCCATAGCGCATGCAGGTCTGATAGTCATCTGCACCGAAGCCGGGAGCGGTGTGGACACAGCCGGTACCGGAATCCATGGTGACATACTCGGCATACACCAGACGGGAAGGCTTGTCCAGGAAGGGGTGCTGGGCCAGCATGTTCTCAAAGAAAGCGCCGGGGTAGGTCGCCAGCACTTCGTAGTTGGTAAAGCCGCCGATGGTCATGACCTTGTCCATCAGAGCTTCTGCCATGATGTAGGTCTCGCCGTTTTCGGCCTTCACCAGGACATAGCTCTCCCGGGGATGCAGGCAGATGGCCATGTTGCCGGGCAGGGTCCAGATGGTGGTGGTCCAAATGACGAAGAAGGTCTTGCTCAGGTCGAACTGGCTGAGCTTGCCCAGGTCATCTTTCATGGGGAACTTGACGTAGACAGAGGTACAGGGATCTTCCTGATACTCGATTTCGGCTTCTGCCAGAGCGGTTTCATCCTTGGGGCACCAGTACACCGGCTTCAGGCCCTTGTAGATGTAGCCCTTTTCAAACATTCTGCCAAAGACCTTGACTTCCTGAGCCTCGAAATGCTTGTCCATGGTGCGGTAGGGATGCTCCCAGTCGCCCACCACGCCCAAGCGCTTGAAGCCAGCCATCTGGCGCTGAATATAGGTTTCGGCAAACTCAGCGCAGGCGGTACGGAATTCCGGAACGGGCATGGTCTTGTGGTTGAGCTTGCTCTTTTTGATAATGGCAGACTCAATGGGCATACCGTGGTTGTCCCAGCCGGGGACATAGGGGGTGTAGTAACCCATCATGGCGTGGCTGCGGACGATAAAATCCTTCAGGGTCTTGTTCAGGGCGTGACCCATGTGAATGTCGCCGTTGGAGAAGGGAGGGCCGTCATGCAGCACAAACCGGGGCAGATCCTTGTTCTTTTCCAACATGGCGCTGTAAAGATTCTGTTCTTCCCAGTTTTTCAGCATACCCGGCTCCCGGGCAGGCAGACCAGCCTTCATGGGGAAGTTGGTTTTTGGGGTGATGATGGTGTTTTTGTATTCCATTGGAATGTGACCTCCATTTGAGAATTTGAAAAAACGCAGCGCAAAAGAAAAGTGCCTTTGTCTCGTTAAGAGACAAAGGCACAAAACCTCTGCGGTACCACTCTTGTTCCGGCGAAAAACCGGCACTCATTGGGCGCGATATCGGGCGCAGACCGGCGCAGCCTACAGTTGTTCGGTGCGCTGCTCGGAGGTGATACAAGGGGACGCCTGCCTGCTGCCTTGCACCAAACGGCAGCTCTCTGAAGGCGGTGTGAACGCTTGCGTGTCCTCGTCCTGGCGTTGTCTATGGGACTTACTTGTTCTTGGGATCGTAGTTGCGGCCGAACTGCAGGTTCAGGCTGGCAAACTTGCTGGTGGTGGACTCCATAGCGGTGGGGTGCTTGGGAGCAGCCTTGGGGGCGGTGTCCACGGTGGTGCCGATCATGGCCTCAATGTTCTGGGCAATCTCGTCAGCCACGTCGTCGCTCTTCATTTCATCTGCGGGGGCAGATGCGGCAGCGGGAGCAGCCGGTGCCTCAGCAGGGGCGTTGGCAACCTTGATCCGCTCCAGAGCCTGGATGCAGGTACGAAGCTGGTCCTGCAGCTCGCTGATTTTGGCAGCGGCAGTTCTGCGGGCTTCTTCTACCCGGGCATTCTCTGCGGCGAAGGCGGAATCAGAAGTTTTCTGATTCTCCGCAACGGTGCTGCTGGCGGAATTGAGCATCTTGGCGCACTTGGCTTCCGCTTCCATAACCATCTTGTCGCAGGTCTTCTGGGCGTTGACAACGGCTTCCTTCATGGAAGCTTCGTTCTTACGGTACTCTTCCAGCTTGCCTACCAGCACACGCATTTTGCTCTTGAGCAGGGCATTTTCCTTGTACAAGGTGACATAGTCTTCCGTCAGCGGTTCCAGGAACTCATCGACCTGCTGCATATCATAACCGCCGAAGGTGGATCTGCCGAAAGAAATCTGATCGATTTGCTGCGGTGTAAACATAAAATGTTCCCCTTCCTATCTGTATTTGGATAACATACGCGTCCGCACTGCCAGGTTCTGCCGGGCATGGGAGGCATACGGTGTTAGATGTAACTCTCTACTTCGGCCTGCAGGGTTTCCAGATCGCCCACAATGTCCATATTGTGGGGGCAGAACAGATACGCAGACTGGGCAATTTTCTTCACGTCGCCGTCCAGTGCGTAGACACAACCGGACAGGAAATCCACAACCCGGCGGGCCATGGCCTTGTCCACATTTTCCATGTTGACAATGACAGCCTTGCGGTTGCGCAGGTCATCGGCGGCCTTGGAAGTATCGTTGAAGCTGCCGGGACGAAACAGAACAATATCCTGTTTGGGGGTATTGTTGCTCATGCCAAGCGGGGAACCGGTGAAGCCGGTAGAGGCGACACTGGGAGAAGGCGTGGAAACGGGTACGGGAGTAAAGCCGTAATCGTCATCTTCTTCCTCGGCAGCGGGAGCCGGTGCGGGGGCACGGCGGGGGCTGCGGCGGGCAGGCTGCTCAGCGGGCTCCTCGTATTCATCCATGTATTCGTCTTCTTCGTCGTAATCGTCGTATTCGTCATCGGCATAGGGCTGGGCAAATTTTTTCACATTATCCCAAAAGCTCATTCTGTATTTCCTCCTAATGTATCTTCACATCATCTTGATGAATCCTAGGCATACGCACCGGCAGAGCCAACTGCTCCGCGGGGTTCCGGAATGTCGCCGAACACACTACCGCGCCATAAAAAAATAACATGGTCTTAGGCGAACAGTCCACCTTGACATTATCGTCTATTTTGTTCTTTCTGTCAACAGTAAATTAGAACTTTTTTTGAAAAAAATTAAGATTTTATCAGGAATAATGAGAAATCATAGAAAAAAACAGGAAGCATTTGGTACATATGTTTGAAAATTCCGGTTCCATTTGGGCTTTTCTGCCGCAGAAATGGGGAAAAGTCCGACCGGCTCCCTCCCGGCCAAGAAAAATGGTGACGGAAGATTCTCCGTCACCATTTTTGCGTTACACGGCAGTTGCTGCAGCCTTCAACGGCTTCATGGGGGCAAGGGTGGAGATGGCGTGCTTGTAAATCATCTGCTGTTTTCCATCGGAGACCAGCACCACCACAAAACTGTCAAAGCCGGTGATAATCCCCCGGAGCTGAAAGCCATTCATCAGAAATAAGGTGACGGGCACCTTGTCCCGGCGCACCTCCTTGAGAATGGCCTCCTGCAAATTTGCTGCTTCTGTCATATGTACAACCTTCTTTCTTTGAGGATGTACCTATGCTAGCACGTTCTACTTGTCAAATTCTCGAAAACACTGTCGGGCCTGAGCAAGAATTTCGCTGCTTTTTTGCTCGGGGGTGCGGATGAGCCAATGGATTGCCGGATTCCGGCGGAACCAGGTCAGCTGCCGCTTGGCATAGCGGCGGGAAGATTGCCGCACCTGATCAGCGGCTTCTTCGATGGTGCATGTTCCCTCCAGGGCAGCGATGAATTCCTTGTAGCCAATGGCCTGCATGGCAGTGGTTTTTTTCGGAATCCCCGCATCCAGCAGAGAGCGGATTTCCTCAATCAGCCCCATCTGAAGCATCAGTCCCACCCGCAGATCAATCCGATGGTACAAGTCGCTTCTCTGGGCAAAATCCAGGCCCAGCCAAAGCGGGGTATACCGGGGCGGGATAGCCTGAGTCTTCTTGTTGTGGGCGGTGATGGTTTCTCCGGTTTCCAGAAATACCTCCAAAGCCCGGATAATCCGCTTCCGGTCAGACAGGTGCAGCCGTGCGGCAGCTTCCGGATCGATGGATTCCAGCCAGCCCAGCATGGCTTCCATCCCTTCCGCATCGGCCTGGGCCTCCAGCTTTTCCCGGACGCCGGTGGAGGGGAAGGGGGCAAAGGCGTTGCCCCGGATAAGCGAATCCATATAAAGCCCGGTACCGCCGGCAATGATGGCGACTTTTCCCCGGGCCACAATGTCGTCTACAATGGGGGAGGCCATTTCACAGTAGCGGCTGACGGAAAAATCCTCATCCGGCTCCGCAACGGAAAGCATGTGGTGAGGGATGCCCTCCATTTCTTCCACAGTAGGCTTGGCGGTGCCGATGTCCATGCCTTTGTAAACCTGCATGGAATCGCAGGAAACCACTTCGCCGTTCAGTTCTTTTGCCAGGGCCACAGCCAGGGCGGTTTTGCCGGAGGCAGTGGGCCCGGCAATACAGACAATATTGTTCATGGGGCAAAACCTCCGAAGATTTGGTCAGGTGCGCTTGAATTGCTTTTCCAGTTGCTTTTTGCTCAAGGTCACACAGATGGGTCTGCCATGGGGGCAGTATTTCAGATCCTCCCGGGACATGACGGCTTTGACCACCGCCAGAAGTTCTGCTTCGTCGTTTTTCCATCCGGCCTTGATGGCGGCCTTGCAGGCAACGGTATGCAGCAGTTCATCCCGAACGGTGTCGGCATGTTCCCGGCGGCCGCTCAGCAGGTCGCTGGCCAGGGTTTCCAGGGCATCGGCGGCATCCTCCGGACTTAAATCCATGGGAATCTGCCGCAGAAGCAGGGTGTTTTCCCCGAATTCCTCAATTTCAAAGCCCAGTTCATCCAGGGTTTTCCGGTTTTCCAGAAGTTCTCCAGCAGCACTGGGGCTGAGACGGACGGGGATGGGAGCCAGCAGACTCTGGGCGCTGATTTTCTCCTGGTTGGCCTTCAGCTTTTCAAACAGAATCCGCTCATGGGCGGCGTGCTTGTCAATGAGGAAGGCGTCGTCCCCTTGCTCTACCAGAATATAGCTGTTGTACAGTTCGCCCACCATCCGCCAGGGGATTTCCTTGGGCATTTCCAGCACAGTTTGTTCCGGTTCTTCCTGGGGTTCCGGCATAGGCGGCAGGGGGGCGGGTGCAGCCACTGGCTGCTTTTTGGGGACATTGATCGAAGGAGGGGGAGGGGAAACCACGCTCTGGGCAGGTTTGGGCACAATGATGGTTTCCTTTAAGGGAGGCTCCGCTTCCTGGCGAATTTTCACCGCCGTGGCGCTGGCCGCTGCCGGCGCAGGCTTTGGGCTGTCCTGCATGGCAGCGGAGAAGGTTTTGTACTCCTGAGCCGTCATGGTCCGGAAGAACGGCTCTTTTTTAGAAGGAGCAGCAGAAGCGGAAACAGGTGCAGCCGGGGCAGAAACCGGTTCCGGCTTTTTCTGAAACTGAATCTGGGGCCGGTCGGGCTGTTTGTTCAGAGCGCCCAGCACCCCATAATGCACACAGTCAAATACAGCCTTTTCCGACAGAAATTTTACCTCGGTTTTGGCCGGATGCACGTTGACATCCACCGCCCCGGCAGGCAATGTCAGATGCAGCACACAGGCGGGAAATTTTCCCACCATAATCTGGTTGCGGTAAGCTTCTTCCAGTGCGGAAACCAGCAGCTTGGATTTGACAGGACGGTTGTTGACAAAGAAAGTCTGCAAATTCCGGCTGGGCCGGGCATCTGTGGGCTTGGTAACGTAGCCGGTCAAATGGTAGCCTTCCCAGCGGCTGTCCACGCTGACCATCCGGGCGCAGTCCCGGCCGTATACGCAGTACACCGCCGCCTGCAAACCACCATTTCCAGGGGTGGACAGAACCTGCTTTCCGTCCCGGAGGAACTGGAAGGCCACTTCCGGATGGGCCAGTGCCTGCAGCTGCACAGCGGCAGCTACCCGCCCGCCCTCTACGGTGTCGGATTTCATGAACTTCATCCGGGCGGGGGTGTTGTAGAACAGATCCCTTATGATGATGGTGGTGCCTTCCGGGCAGCCTACCTCCGCTTCCTCCAAAATCTGCCCCGCTTCCAGGTGCAGACTGGTGCCGGAAATGGCCCCCGCGGTCTTGGTCATCAGGTCGATACGGCTGACAGAAGCAATGGCAGCCAAGGCTTCTCCACGGAAACCCATGGTGCCGATGGCAGCCAGGTCCTCTGCGGAGCGCAGCTTGGAGGTTGCGTGGCGCAAAAAGGCGGTTTTGGCATCCTCCGGGGCCATGCCGCAGCCGTTGTCGGTGACCCGCAGAAAGGTCATGCCACCGTCCCGGATCTCAATGGTGACTTTGGAAGCGCCGGCATCCACGGCATTTTCCAGCAGTTCCTTCACCACACTGGCAGGCCGCTCCACCACTTCACCGGCGGCGATGAGGTTGGC
>CALXDU010000038.1 GCA_944387145.1 uncultured Oscillospiraceae bacterium
AAACCGCACCGGTGGCCATCATTTTAATATCCGTGCCGGGTCTGACGGTGCCCTGCTTGATCCGGGTGTAGACAATGACGCCCCGGTAGGAGTCGTACTGGCTGTCAAAAATCAGGGCCTGCAGCGGCGCTTCCCGGTCGCCGGTGGGGGCAGGAACGTCTTTGACAATCATTTCCAGAACGCTGTGAATGTTAATGCCGTTTTTGGCGGAAATTTCCGGGGCATCCTCAGCGGGGATGCCGATAATGTCCTCCACCTCGGCCTTGACTTCCGTGGGGCGGGCAGAGGGCAGGTCGATCTTGTTGATCACCGGCAGCACTTCCAGCCCTGCGTCAATGGCAAGGTAGGTATTAGCCAAGGTCTGGGCCTCCACGCCCTGGGAAGCGTCCACCACCAGCACAGCGCCTTCGCAGGCAGCCAAAGAACGGGACACTTCGTAGTTAAAGTCCACATGGCCCGGGGTGTCGATCAGGTTCAGGGAATAGGTTTCCCCGTCGTCAGCGGTATAGTGCAGGGTAACGGCGGTTGCCTTGATGGTGATGCCCCGCTCCCGCTCTAAGTCCATAGAGTCCAGCAGCTGCTCGGCCCGAATCCGCTGGTCGATGGCGTTGCAGGATTCCAGCAGCCGGTCGGCCAGGGTGGACTTGCCGTGGTCGATGTGGGCAATGATAGAAAAATTGCGAATTTTGCTCAATTCGGTCATAGGGGTTGCTCCTCAACAATCAGAATCCCCTGAGCCGGAAAGGCCGGTCACAGGGCAAAATCTTGCATTTTCCCAATTATACCGAATTTTTTCCAAAATGTAAACCGTATGTTTTGGAGAAATCCGGGGAAACCTGTCTATGCAGCCGGGAAACTTTTACGAAAACCTGTAAATTTCAGAAAAAATTCTGCAAAATACCCTTGTCATTCCGAAAAAAATGGGGTATAGTTTAACGGCACGAGAATTTTTAGACTTTACATAGAAAAAAGAGGGGACGTTCCATGAGTACAACGAAGAAGACTCCCAAGGGAAATCTGGAAGATATCTACGCTGCCTTGCAGGCGCTGATCCTCCAGGGCAAGAAGGACGGCATGATCCGCGCCGCCGATTTGAACGCCCAGCTGGAAAAAATGCAGCTGACCCCTGAGAAAATTGAAGAGATTTACGACCGCTTTGAGGCCATGAACATTCAGATCATCACCGCTGACCTGGAACTGGATCTGGGTGACGACGATCTGGGTCTGGACCCTGACGGGGACATTGGCCTGTCCGGCCTGGAAGAAGAGGATCTGGTAGACCCGGTAGATCTGGCCGCCGAGTACAGCCTGGACGACCCGGTGCGGATGTACCTGAAGGAAATCGGCCAGGTCAAGCTCCTGTCCGCCGACGAGGAAGTGGAGCTGGCAAAGCGGGTTTCCGAGGGTGATCAGTACGCCAAGAACAAGCTGACTGAGGCAAACCTCCGTCTGGTGGTTTCCATCGCCAAGAAGTACTCCGGACGGGGCCTGCACATTCTGGATCTGATTCAGGAGGGCAACACCGGCCTGATCCGGGCAGTAGACAAGTTTGACTGGACAAAGGGAAACAAATTCTCTACATATGCCACCTGGTGGATTCGGCAGGCCATCACCCGTGCCATTGCCGACCAGGCCCGGACCATCCGGGTGCCGGTGCATATGGTAGAAGTGATTAACAAGGCCACCCGCTGCAACCGCAAGCTGGTGCAGGAACTGGGCCGGGAGCCCACCGTGGAAGAGATCGCCGCCGAGCTGGGTCTGCCGGTGGAAAAGATCATCGAGGCCAACCGCACCGCCGCCGACACCCTGAGCCTGGACACCCCGGTGGGTGATGAAGAAGATACCTCCATCGGCTCCTTCGTGGAGGACGAGCGCACCCCCGGCCCTGCCGACGCCACATCCAACGCCCTGCTGGCAGAAGCCCTGAAGGAAATCCTGGGAACCCTGACCGAGCGGGAAGCAGACGTGCTGCGGATGCGTTTCGGCATGTACGACGGCCGCACCCACACCCTGGAAGAAGTGGGCCAGATCTTCGGCGTTACCCGGGAACGTATCCGCCAGATCGAGAACAAGGCCATCCGCAAACTGCGCCACCCCAGCCGTGCCAAGAAGATCCGGGACTTCTACTGCTGATTCTCCCCAAACCAAAAACCCAGCCTGCGTACCACACGCCGGCTGGGATTTCTTTTTGCCGCTCAATCGGTAATCCATACTCTATGGATTACCATTTCTGTATCTGTGGGTGTTATCGCTGTATACTATGGATAAGCGATATACAGGAAAGGAGCGGCGGTGACAATGATCGATAGGCGCATTGGCAAACGAATCAAGCAGTGCCGGGAACAGCTGGGGCTGACCCAGGATCAGTTTGCGGAAAAGCTGGGGGTTGCCACCAATTATATATCCACCATCGAGCGGGGCGCATCCTTTCCCCGGTGCGAGAAGCTGATTGCCATTATCAACGGTCTGGAAACCTCCGCCGACGCCATTTTCTGCGACGTACTGGAACACGCCACGCAGTACAAAGCCAGCACCCTGTCCCAGCAGCTGGAAACCCTGCCGCCCCAGGAACAGAAGCGGATTCTGGAAATGGTAGAACTAATGATT
Source organism: uncultured Oscillospiraceae bacterium (assembly GCA_944387145.1). GTDB lineage: Bacteria > Bacillota > Clostridia > Oscillospirales > Oscillospiraceae > Faecousia. Next base: position 2,608 of record CALXDU010000038.1, read on the forward strand.
CAACAAGCCAAAGGGAATATTTAATCCTTCAGCATGAAACTGCGCCGGTGTGCGCAGTTTTTCTTTTTCCGACGAAATATGACTTCCTTCGACTTTTTGCATATGTTACTATGTATTTACGATATAGAACATATTGCTTATAAATAGAAGGACACAAAATGAATGTGGTAGAAAAATGGGAGCAGATTTGCTCCATTCTGAATCTGGACGGGGAATCCTTCTGCGTGATTCGCTGGTATTCGCCCAAGCAGGTACTGCCGGAGGAAGCCAGCTACGTTCTGGTTAAACAGACTCAGGACGGAGAAATTCTGTGCCAGGAAGCGGCCTTTGAACAGGGAAGATTCTGGTATCTGACGACAGACCGCTCCATTCCCACTGCCCAGGTGCTGGGCTGGGCATATCCACCCTACGACGGACGGGCCGATATTCTGGGCCGCCTTTTGGACTGATCCCTTTTTTCTGCCTGCTCCGTGGGATTTTGGCCCGTTTTTTCCTTCGGCGACAAATTGTGACAGGTTGTGACAGCTTCCTTGTGCTATCCTATAGACAGCTCGTACAGATGCAAACTGAACTACTATAGGAGAACCACTATGAACGACAAGGAAAAACTGCAGCAGATCCGGGACATTCTGGGTCTTGCGAATCTGGACGATTTTACCATTCTGCGTTGGCATTCTCCGGCAACGGCTCTGCCCGAAGAAGCCGGATATGTCATCATCAAAGAACTGTTTCCCGACGAGGGGGTCATCTGCTGTGAAGCGGCCTACGAAAACGGCCGGTTCAGCTACATCTCCTCCAACGCCGAAATCCCCATGCAGCGCATTCTGGGCTGGACCTACGCCCCCTACGACGGCCGCACCGACTCCCTAGGCAGACTGCGTGCATGAGAAACCATCCATAAAACCAAATCCCGGCCTTTGCATGTCAAAGGCCGGGATATTGTTTTCATGCAAACTTTGTATCAGCAAAGAAAGGCAGCTTGGCAGTGACGGAAAGGGCGCCGCCAGGACCAGATTCTTTCCCGACAGCTGAGAACAGTCAGACGGTAATAAAAATAGTTTGCATCGGAAGCTAAACTTGGATTTTGCATCGGAAGCTAAACTTGGATTTGACCTTGCAAAGCAAGGTAATAAATGTTATAATACGAGAGTATTTGATAGGTATGATTCCACGAGACAAGCATACCGATACAGGGGTGATTTTTCATAAGCATGCAATTTCTCAGAAAACACGTCTGCCGGTGGAGAAGCATTTTGCAATCGCATCTGATGATCGTGCTTTCCGGTGCCATTCTCGGATTGCTGCTGGCAGGGATTCCTGGGACATTCCAGGTCGCCATGGCCTGTTCAGAGGGTCTTCAGCCCGATGCTCCGGAGCAGGCCGCTGTCTCCACCACCCCTGCCACTACCGTCCCGGCTCTGCCGGAACCGGTCAAGGAAACGGAGCCCACAGAGCCGGAGCAAACCCTGGAAATGGTGCCAGAAGAAACAGTACCGGAACAGACTGAGCAGATCCAGCCCACCCAGGAAGCCACCCAACCGCCAAATACCCCCTTTCTGACCTCTATGGCTGCTCAGGCTCTGGAAGACCCCCAGCCGGCCCAGATGCCTCTGTACTTCCAAACCGATTATCCCAATACCCGCTACGGCAGCGGTACCATTGAATCCAGCGGCTGCGGCATTACCTCTTTGGCCATGGTGGCAACCTACCTGACCAGTCACGAGTACCTGCCTGACGAGCTGGCAGACTACTTTGGCGGCACTGCCGAGAATAATATTGCCAGACTGGAAAATGGCTCCACCACCTTGCAGCTGCCCTGGAAAAAAGCAGTGAACATTCACGAGACTATGTCGGCGCTGAAACAGGGTGACATTGCCATTGTCCTGCTCAACGCCCCGTCTCCGTTTACCCTGTCCCAGCACTTCATCGTCCTGACCGGCCTGACGGAGGACGGACGGATTTTGGTAAATGACCCCTACCAGCCCAACTACGAAAAGTGGGACCTGAAATACGGCTTTGAACACGGATTCCTGGAATACGATATTCTCCAGGGATACCAGGGCGCCTGGATTTACGACGTCAGCGCCATGCCGGACGATCCCTTTATCTATTCAGAACCCAAGCCCACCGGCCCCAGCCGTTACCCCGGTGTGGAGCTGACCTGGGAAGAGCAGCAGCTGCTGGCCAGAGTGATCTGGGTGGAAGCCCGGGGCGAGTCTGCCGAAGGTCAGCAGGCTGTGGCAGAAATTGTGCTGAACCGGCTGGTCCATCCGGATTTCCCGGACACCCTGGTGGAAGTCATCTATGCCGAAGGCCAGTTCCGGTCGGTAAAATTTCTGGATGATGCGGAGCCTTACCAGGCTCAGTACGATGCCATTGACGACGCCCTCAGCGGTCCCAACATTCTGCCCATGGACGTTATGTATTTTGCCACATATGCGGAAAATGAGTATGTCTGGGGCGACATCGGCGGACATATTTTCTGCTACTATCCCCCTGCCGTGGCAGGCGGAACCTGGGAAACCAAGCCGGAAGAAACCACACCGGAAGAAACCATGCCCTGAACCATTTGCACAGCCGCCCGCACCGGGCGGCTTTTTGCTACTGTTTTTAACAAAAGGATTCCCAAAATGTTAGGTTTTCTTTGTAGAAAATTGGATTTCTTCCTTGTATAATGGTCAAAAACCGTTATACAAGGTAGGAAATATATGAGAAAACATTACATTGACAACATTCGCTGGCTTACCGGGCTGTTGGTAGTGGTTTACCATGTGATCTATATGTACAACGGCGTACTGACAGTGGGCGTCATCGGTCCGTTTCAGGAGGTGCAGTACCAGGATGCCATTGCGTATCTGCTGTACCCCTGGTTTATGGTGATTTTGTTTATCGTATCCGGCATCAGCACCAGAGCTTCCTTGCAAAAACGTACCGTCCGGGAGTTCTTCCGTCTTCAAACCCGGAAGCTGCTGATTCCCTCCACCATCGGACTGTTTGCATTTCAATGGATTTTGGGGTATTTTAATATGGCAATCGGCGGTGCCTTTGACCATATGTCCCAGATGCCGGGACTTGTGCTTTATGGAATCATGGCGGTATCCGGCACAGGGGTACTGTGGTATGTGCAAATGCTGTGGCTGTTCTCGGCGGCAGTGGTTCTGCTCCGGAAATGGGAACGGGGAAGGCTGTACGCCGCCTGCGCCCGAGTCCCGGTGCCGGCACTTCTTTTGCTGGTATTCCCCCTTTGGCTCAGCGCCCAGATGCTCAACACACCGGTCATTCCGGTTTACCGGTTTGGTATTTATGGATTCGCCTTTTTCCTGGGCTACTTTGTATTCTCCCAGGAATCGGCAATTCAGCGCCTGAGCAGATTGTGGCTGCCTTTGGGCTTCGGGGCCGTTTGCCTGGGAATCGGTTATACCATTTGCTATTTTGGTCAGGATTACGTCACTGCGCCGGTGGTAAACAGCTTCTTTTCCATAGCCTACGCCTGGGTAATGATTCTGGCGGTGTTTGCCGGAGCAAAAAAGTGGGCAGATAAAACCAACCCCGTGCTGCAGTGGATCGGCAGGAGAAGTTATGGGCTGTATGTGCTGCATTACCTGCCTTTGGCAGCAGTTTCCTATTTTCTCAATCGGTATTGCCCGCTGACGCCTGGGCTGTGCTATCTGATAGCAGGAATTGCCGCCTTTGGGGGCGGATATCTGCTGAACGCACTGATCCGCACCATTCCCGTGCTGCGCTGGTGCGTACTGGGGATAAAAAAGGAGGAAACCCATGTTTCGTGAAAACTTAACCCAACTTCGGAAACTGCACAATTTCTCCCAGGAAGAACTGGCAGAGAAAATCAATGTTTCCCGCCAAACCCTGTCAAAATGGGAAACGGGAGAATCCGTGCCGGACATTGAAAAATGTATGGCACTGGCCAGCGTTTTTGATGTCACATTGGATGATCTGGTGAATTTCAACAGCCCCGTCAGCGGTCTTAATGTTCCTCCCAGGGGAAAACACGTATTCGGCGTTGTCACAGTGGGGGAAAAAGGGCAGATCGTCATTCCCGCCCAGGCCCGGAAAATTTTCGCCATAGAACCCGGTCACCGGCTGCTGGTTTTGGGAGACGAAGGGCAGGGAATCGCCCTGATGAAAGAGAATGATATTTTTGAGCACCTGATCAAACCCTTTCAGCAGCGGGATTGAGTTTTAAGCCTTGGAATGACACAAAATTTTGCCTGTACTCTTGTAATTGGCTTCTATTTGGATTAGAATAGCCCCAGAATAAAAGTCGAATGCGAAAGGAATTTTGTGTTATGTCTACCATTCAGGTATTGAAACCCAAATTTCATATAGACGAATGCCTGGCCCAGATCCGGGAGTGCCTGGAAAAGGGCTGGACCGGCTCCGGCTTTAAAACCGCCCAGCTGGAAACTGCCTGGAAAGCCTACACCGGCCACCAGAACGCCTGCTTCCTCAACTCCAACACCGCAGGACTCCATCTGGCGGTGAACATCCTCAAGCGCCGCTACGGCTGGCAGGATGGAGACGAAATCATCTCCACCCCCATCACCTTCGTCTCCACCAACCACGCCATCCTCTATGAAAATCTCAAGCCCCGGTTTGCGGATGTGGACGAATATCTGTGCCTGGACCCGGTGGATGTGGAGAAGAAAATCAACGAGAAAACCCGGGCTGTTGCCTTTGTCGGCTACGGCGGACGGGTGGGCCAGCTGGATAAGATCATCGCCCTGTGCAAAAAGCACAACCTGCGGCTGATTCTGGATGCCGCCCACATGGCAGGCACCCGGGTGAACGGCGTCATGCCCGGCACCTGGGACGGGGTGGACGTGACGGTGTACTCTTACCAGGCGGTAAAAAACCTGCCCACCGGCGACAGCGGCATGATCTGCTTTGCCGATCCGGAGCTGGACGCCGAATGCCGGAAGGTTTCCTGGATGGGCATCAACAAGGATACCTATGCTCGCACCAGCAGCGAAGGCACCTACAAGTGGAACTACGGCGTGGATTATGTGGGCTTTAAGTACAACGGCAACGCCATCATGGCTGCCATTGCCCTGGCCCAGCTGCCTTATCTGGATGAGGAGAACGCCCGCCGCCGGGAAATCGCCGCCATGTATGACGCCACTTTTGCGGGAAATCCTAAGATTCAGATCATTCCCGCCCCCCACCGGGAGGAATGCTCCTTCCATATTTATGAAATTGCCGTTCCCGACCGGGAAGGGCTGCTGTCGGAGCTGGCCAAGAACGATATCTATGGCGGTGTCCACTACCGGGACAACACGGAATTTTCCATGTACACCTACGCCCAGGGCACCTGCCCCCACGCCCATGAAATCAGCCAGCACATCATCACCATGCCTCTGCACATGTATCTGACCGACGAGGATGTGGCGAAAATCGCCGGAATCGTCAACAGCTTTGTAAAATAACCCCTTTCTCCCGCTGCCGGAAAATGCAGCGGGAGATTTTTTGCTTTTCTCCGGTTTTTTCGTTGGAACGGAGGAAGAAATTTGGGAACAAGGATGGCAATTTGTTCACAAATTCGACTATTATTCTCTTTACAAGTATGTTATAATACATCAAATTGGCTGAGCGCGGCCATTTCTAATGTTAAAGGAGATTACAATGGGACTTTTTGATAAATTGTTCGGAACCCGCTCCCAGCGGGAACTGAAGAAGATCCAGCCCATGGTGGATCAAATTCTTTCTCTGGAAGACAGCTACAAGGCCCTCAGTGAAGAAGAACTCCGGGGAAAAACCGCAGTTTTCAAGCAGCGTCTGGCTGATGGTGAAACCCTGGACGATCTGCTGCCGGAAGCCTTTGCCACCGTTCGGGAGGCTGCCGACCGGGTGCTGGGCCTGCGGCCTTACCCTGTTCAGCTCATCGGCGGCATTGTGCTGCATCAGGGCCGGATTGCCGAAATGAAAACCGGTGAAGGCAAGACCCTGGTGGCCATTCTGCCCTGTTACTTGAACGCCCTCACCGGCGAAGGCGTCCATGTGGTCACCGTCAACGACTACCTGGCAAAATATCAGTCCGAGTGGATGGGCAAGGTCTACCGGTATCTGGGTCTGAGCATCGGCCTGGTGATTCCCGGCATGACCCCCCAGGAGCGCCGGGCTGCCTACGCCGCCGACATTACTTACTGCACCAACAACGAACTGGGCTTTGACTACCTCCGGGACAACATGGCCATCTACAAGCAGGAGCTGGTCCAGCGGGGCCACGCCTTTGCCATCGTGGACGAGGTGGACTCCATCCTCATCGACGAGGCCCGTACGCCCCTGATTATCTCCGGCAAGGGAGAGGATTCTTCCCAGCTGTACGAAATGGCTGACCGGTTCGTTTCCTCCCTGCGCAAGCAGGTGTTTGCCAAGACCGACGAGAAGGAAGTCCAGGACGACTACGACTGCGACTACTTCGTGGACGAAAAGGCCCGCACCGTTTCCCTGACCGCCAGCGGCATTGCCAAGGCCGAGCGGTTCTTCGGCGTGGACAACCTGGCTGACGCAGAAAACACCACCTTGAGCCACCATATCAACCAGGCCATGAAGGCCCGGGGCCTGATGAAGAAGGACATTGACTATGTGGTCAAGGACGGTCAGATCATCATTGTGGACGAGTTCACCGGACGACTGATGTACGGCCGGCGGTACAACGAAGGTCTGCACCAGGCCATCGAAGCCAAGGAAGGGGTCACCGTGGCAGGGGAGAGCAAGACCCTGGCTACCATCACCTTCCAGAATTTCTTCCGGCTGTACCGCAAGCTCTCCGGCATGACCGGTACCGCTCTGACGGAAGAGGAAGAATTTGCCACCATCTACAAGCTGGACGTGGTAGAGATTCCCACCAACAAGCCGGTGATCCGCATTGACCACCCGGATGTGGTGTACAAGAACGAAACCGGCAAATTCCGGGCCGTTGTCCAGCAGGTAAAGACCTGCCACGACAAGGGCCAGCCGGTACTGGTGGGCACCATCTCCATTGAAAAGAGCGAACTGCTGAGCAAGCTTCTCAAGCGGGAATGCATCCCCCACAACGTTCTGAACGCCAAGCACCACGAGCAGGAAGCCCAGATCGTGGCCCAGGCCGGTAAATTCGGCGCCGTCACCATCGCCACCAACATGGCAGGCCGTGGTACCGACATTATGCTCGGCGGCAACGCAGACTTCCTGGCCAAGGCAGAACTGGCAAAATCCGACCTGCCGGAAGAGCTTCTGCAGGAAGCCGACTCCTTTGCCGAAACCTCCGATCCCCAGATTCTGGAAGTCCGGGCCAAATATGAGGAGCTTCTGAAAAAGTACAAAGCCTCCATTGCCGACGAGGCGGAAAAGGTTCGTGCCGCCGGCGGCCTGTTCATCATCGGTACCGAGCGCCACGAGTCCCGGCGTATCGACAATCAGCTGCGGGGCCGTTCCGGCCGTCAGGGTGACCCGGGCGAAAGCCGGTTCTACCTGAGCCTGACCGACGATCTGATGCGCCTGTTCTCCACCGACCGGGTCATGGGCATGATGGATTCCCTGGGTCTGGATGAGGACACCCCCATTGACGCCAAAATCCTCAGCAATGCTGTGGAAAACGCCCAGAAAAACGTGGAATCCCGGAACTTCCGTGCCCGGAAAAACGTGCTGGAATACGACGACGTGATGAACACCCAGCGTGAGGTGATCTATGCCCAGCGGCAGAAGGTGCTGGACGGGGAAGATCTGCGGGAGAACATGATGACCATGCTCCGCTCCCTGGTGGACACCACCGTCACCACCGCTTTCAGCGACAACGGCGGCGTTGCCAACGCCCAGGGACTGACCCATCTGGCAGCTGCCATGGAGGGCATCTACTTCGCCCGGGGCACGCTGGCCGCCCGAGCATCCCAGCTGGAAGGCAAGCCTGCCCAGGAAGTCGCGGACATCGTCTACGAAATCGCCCAGAAAACCTACGAAGCCAAGGAAAACGCCTACACCCCCGCCATTATGCGGGAGCTGGAGCGTGTGGTCATGCTGCGGGTGGTGGACGAATACTGGATGGACAACATCGACGCCATGGACGACCTGAAGCAGGGCATCGGCCTGCGGGCTTACGGCCAGCATGACCCGGTGATTGCCTACAAGGAAGAAGGCTTCCAGATGTTCGAGGCCATGATCCAGGCCATCCGGGAGGAGACCATCCGCCGGATGTTCCTGGTGCAGCTGCGAACCAACCAGGAAGTCAAGCGGGAAAAGGTTGCCAAGGAAACCGGCACCGCCGCCTCCGGCAAGCCCAGTGTAAAGCCCGCCCCCATCCGTAAGGAAAAGAAGGTCGGCCCCAACGATCACAGTCCCTGCGCCAGCGGCACGAAGTACAACAAGTCCCACAAGCACAAGTACAAACCCGCACAGCTGGAGGGCTGAGAAACAGAAAACCGCCCCATTTGATAACAGGTGAATTTTATGTCGATACAAACCGTAAAACAGGGGGATCTGGAGTATCTGGTTTCCCAGGAAATCTCCGTACCCCACTGCTTCACCACCCGTTTCGGCGGTGTCAGCACCGGTACCCAGGCCAGTCTGAATCTGGCCTACGGCCGGGGGGACACCATGGAAAACGTGGAAACCAACCTGAGAATCCTGGCAAAGGCCCTGGATTTTGACGAAACAAAGCTGGTGATGACCCGCCAGACCCATACGGACATTGTCCGTCCCGTAACGGCGGCGGATGCCCGGGGTCTGTGCCACCGGGACTACCCGGAGTGCGACGGTCTGATTACCAACACCCCGGGAGTGACCCTGCTGGTGTTCACTGCCGACTGCACCCCGGTGCTGCTGCACGATCCCGTCACCGGAGCGGTGGGTGCCGTCCACGCCGGATGGCGGGGCACCGTCCAGGACATCGCCGGCAAGGCCGTGGAGGCTATGATGGAGCAATACGGCTGCCGCCCGGAAAACATCCGGGCAGCCATCGGCCCCAACATCGGCCAGTGCCACTTTGAAACCCGGGAAGATGTGCCCAATGCGCTGCTGGATGCCTTTGGAGACGACGTGGCCCGCTACATTGAAAAACGTGGAGAGCGTTATTACCCCGATCTGAAAGCCGTCAATGCCTATCTGCTGCGGCGCCGGGGGGTAAACACCATCGCCGTCAGCGATGCCTGCACCTACTGCCAGAATCAGCGGTTCTGGTCCCACCGGGCAACCAGTGGCGAGCGGGGCTCTCAGGGCGCCCTGATTGTCTGCAAGGAGGTTTGCCCATGAAACGATTGACCGCTCTGCTGCTGATTTTTGTTCTGATTCTGGGAGGCTGCGGCCGGAAAATTGACAACTCCGGCTATCAGGCCACCGGCGATGCCATTTTGATGGAAGGCCAGGACCCGGAGGACATCATGCCGGAAGAGGAGGATACCCAGGAGCTGACCCTGGCCTACTACCCCAACCGCTCCCTGAACCCCCTGTTCGGCAGTGACTACACCAACCGGGTGCTGATGTCGCTGATGTACCAGGGACTGTTCGCCGTGGACAGCAAGAAAAATGTTACCCCCATTCTCTGCGGAAAATACGAAGTTTCCGATGACCGCCGCAACTGGACCATTTACTTGGACCCCAACGCCACCTTCTCCGACGGCACCAAGGTCACCGCCCAGGATGTGGTTGCCTGCTACCTCCAGGCCAAGGAGAATGACTACTACTCCAATCGCTTTATCAAGCATCTGCTGGAGGTCACCGCTCTGGAAAACGGCGGCATTTTGTTTCAGATGGACACCGCCTATGAGAATTTACCCCTTTTGCTGGATGTACCGATTATCAAAGCCTCCGAGGTAAACCAGACCGAAGGAACCCCTCCCGTAGGTACCGGCCCCTATGTCTTCGTGAAAACCGCCGGCGGCGCTCAGCTCCACCGCAACCCTACCTGGTGGTGCGGCAACGTCAAGATTCCGGCCACCGACGAAAGCATTGACCTGGTGGAAGTTACCTCCCCGGCAGATGTCCGGGACGAATTTCAGTTCGGCAATGTCAGCGTGGTGTGCACCAATCCCATGAGCGACTCCTTTGCCGAATACCGATGCGACTACGAGCTGTGGGAAATCGAAAGCGGTTACCTGATGTACATTGGCTGCAACATTCAGTACAGTGATTTCTTTGAAGACAGCAAAATGCGTGAGAATCTGACCTACGGCATTGACCGGCAGACCCTGGCCCAGGACGTCTACAAAGGACTGGTGGAACCGGTAACTCTGCCCTGCGCCCCTACGGAAGTCTACTACAGCAAGACCCTGGCGGATAAATTCGCCTATGACCCGGCCAAATTCGTCTCCTTCCTCACCGGATATGCCATTCCCAAAGATGACGACGGAGAGCAGAAGCAGCTGAGAATCCTGGTCAACTCCGACGACTCTGCCCGGGTTCGGGCAGCCCGGAGCATTGCCCAGAATCTGACGGAGCTGGGTCTGCCTGCCACCACCATGGAGCGAACCACCGGCACTTTCCAGGACATTCTGGTAGCCCAGACCTATGACATCTACCTGGGTATGACCCGGCTGTCCCCCAATATGGATCTGACGGAATTCTTCCGGGGTTGGGGAGAACTGAGCTGGGGCGGCCTGGCTCACGAAACCCTGCAGGGCATGTGCAGCAGTACCCTGGACAACAGCGGCACCTACTACAACCTGTACCAGAAGCTGGCAGAGGACGGACGGATTATCCCGGTGTTGTTCGGCTATTACAACGTGTATGCCCGCCGGGGCCTGATGCCGGATCTGAACCCCTCCCGGGACAATGTATTCTACTACAGCCTGGGCAAAACCATGGAAGGAACCCTCACCGAGCCTCAGGCAGAGGAAACCGAAGCCGCTGAAGAAACGGCATAATGGCGATAAGTTGCGGCTTTTTCAAAAAACTGCCGACAATTTACCATACATCATAAAAAGAAGTAAGGAAAGGAAACCAACTATGAAGAAAATGCTTGCCCTGACCCTTGCGCTGGCACTGCTGCTGTGCGGCTGCGGTTCCAGTAAGGCTCCCGAAACCCAGCCCTCCACTGCACCGGCAGCTACTCAGGCTCCCGCCACAGAAGCTGCCACCGAGCCCACTACGGAGCCTACCACCGCACCCACCGAGCCGGAAGTTTACCGCAACCCCCTCAACGGTGAGATTCTGGACGCACCCTTCACAGGCCGGATCTTCGCCAACACCGTCAGCAACATGCAGGACAACCTGCCCCACGTTGGTGTGATTCACGCCGATGTTCTGGTGGAGACCTTTGTCAACAAGAACAACATCATCCGCTGCCTGGCCCTGTTCTCCGACATCTCCAGCGTGGAAGCCATCGGTTCCACCCGTTCCACCCGGCCTATTTTCAACCAGCTGGCCCAGCACTATGACCTGATTCTGTCCCATGCCGGCGGCTCCGAGCAGGCTCTGAACGACGCTGCCAACCGGGGCATTGAACACTTCAATATTGACGCCTGGGAAGTGGCCTCTCAGGGTACCTCCTACCGGGATACCGAGTACAACCGTACTTACGAGAATACCCTCTTCGGTGTCGGCTCCGGCATTAAGGCCTACGCCGAAGCCCAGGGCTATCCCACGAGCCTGGAGCGGGATTACGGTCTGACCTTCACCGAGGACGGCACCCCCGCAAACGGTGAGGACGCCGGCAAGATCTCCCTGACCTTCACCTACGGCGAGGCCAAGAAGGAAACCATCATGACCTACGACGCTCAGGCGGACAAGTATGTGTACAATCAGTACGGCAAAGTAATGACCGACCAGATTACCGGTGAAACCGAGATGTTCACCAACGTGCTGATTATGAACGCCAACATCACCACCGACGGCATCTACTTTGTGGCTGATTTCAACGCCGGCGGTACCGGCTACTATGCCAACGGCGGCAAGATCATCCCCATCAACTGGACCTGCGCCGGTGACAAGGAGCCCTTCGTCTTCACCACCCAGGACGGCACCCCCCTGGATGTGGGCGTAGGCAACACCTACATCGCCATCTGCACCCCCGAGTCCCCCGTGGTATACGAAGCAGCATCTCCCGTTGCTGCGGAAACCCAGGCTGTGGAAGGATAATTGGGAACTTATGGAAAACCCGGAGCAAACTGCTCCGGGTTTGTCTGTTTCCGGGATGGATTTGTGCAATATTAGCATTTTGCATCGAAATTAACAAAATTTTTATGGGATTTTTACACATTTCACAGTTTACATCCGGTTTCAGCTATAGTATAATAAATCCGTACGGAGTTATCGAATCCTGTACATATGATGTCAAATATGCTGCATTGCAGCGATTAAAATGGAGGAATCATCATGTCTGTTAAAGTTGCAATTAACGGTTTTGGCCGTATCGGCCGTCTGGCTTTCCGTCAGATGTTCGGTGCTGAGGGTTTCGAAGTCGTTGCCATCAATGACCTGACCTCTCCCAAGATGCTGGCTCACCTGCTGAAGTACGACTCCACTCAGGGCAACTACGCTGCTCAGGGTCACGTTGTCGAAGCTGGCGAGGATCACATCGTTGTCGACGGCAAGAAGATCACCATTTACGCTAAGGCCAACGCTGCCGAGCTGCCCTGGGGCGAGCTGGGTGTTGACGTTGTTCTGGAGTGCACCGGTTTCTACACCTCCAAGGCTAAGGCTCAGGCTCACATCGACGCCGGCGCTAAGAAGGTTGTTATCTCCGCTCCTGCTGGCAACGACCTGCCCACCATCGTTTACAACGTTAACCACGAGACCCTGACCAAGGACGACCACATCATCTCCGCCGCTTCCTGCACCACCAACTGCCTGGCTCCCATGGCTAAGGCTCTGAATGACCTGGCTTCCATCGAGTCCGGCATTATGTGCACCATCCACGCTTACACCGGCGACCAGATGATCCTGGACGGCCCCCAGCGTAAGGGCGACCTGCGTCGTTCCCGCGCCGGCGCTGTGAACATTGTTCCCAACTCCACCGGTGCTGCCAAGGCTATCGGCCTGGTTATCCCCGAACTGAACGGCAAGCTGATCGGCGCTGCTCAGCGTGTTCCCACCCCCACCGGCTCCACCACCATCCTGAATGCTGTGTGCTCCAAGGCCGTGACTGTGGCTGAGATCAACGCTGCTATGAAGGCTGCTGCTACCGAGTCCTTCGGCTACAACGAGGACGAGATCGTTTCCTCCGATGTTATCGGCATGCGTTTCGGCTCCCTGTTCGACGCTACCCAGACCATGGTCTGCGCTCTGCCCGATGGCAAGACCCAGGTTCAGGTTGTGTCCTGGTACGACAACGAGAACTCCTACGTTTCTCAGATGGTCCGTACCATCAAGCACTTCTCCACTCTGCTGTAATTAAACAGACAGAACTTCGCCGCCGTCCTTCGGGACGGCGGCTTTTTTATGCAGAAACGCCCCGCTTAGAAAAGCGGGGCGTTTTTTCAGATCATCTGCTCCGGGTGGAATACCCGGTCAAATTCTTCTTCCGTCAGATAGCCCAGCTTTACACAGGCTTCTTTCAGGGAAATGTTCTCGGCATAGGCTTTTTTCGCGGTTTTGGCCCCGTTTTCGTAGCCGATATAGGGGGTCAGGGCGGTGACCAGCATGAGAGAGTTGTGCAGATTCCCATCCATTTTCTCCCGGTTGGCCTGAATGCCGGTGACGCAGAAGTCGTGGAAAGCGGTCATCCCTTCCGCCAGCAGCCGGGCGGACTGGAGGAAATTGTAAATCAGCACCGGCATGAACACATTTAGCTGGAAATTTCCCTGGCTGGCGGCCATGCTCACCGCCGTATCGTTGCCCATGACCTGGACCGCAATCATGGTGATGGCTTCGCACTGGGTGGGGTTGACTTTTCCCGGCATGATGGAAGATCCCGGCTCGTTGGCAGGGATGGTGATTTCTCCCAGTCCCAGCCGGGGACCGGAGGCCAGCCAGCGGACGTCGTTGGCAATCTTCATCAAATCGCAGGCCAACGCCTTCAGGGCGCCATGGGCAAAGACCAACTCGCTTTTGGAGCTGAGGGCATGGAATTTGTTGGGTGCGGTGACAAAGGACTTTCCGGTGAGCAGGGATACCTGCCGGGCCACTTCCGTGTCAAATCCGGCGGGGGCGTTCAGCCCCGTACCTACGGCGGTGCCTCCCAGGGCCAGTTCCTTCAGGCTGGGCAAAGCCTGCTCCAGCAGCTGACCGCACCGCTCCAGGCTGCTGCGCCAGCCGGAAATCTCCTGGGAAAAAGCGATGGGGGTAGCGTCCTGCAGATGGGTACGACCGGACTTGACAATGCCTTCATTTTCCTTTTCCAGCGTTACAAAAGCGGCAATCAGCCGGTTCAGTGCCGGAAGCAGCCGGTCTTCCAGAATCTCCACCGCGGCAATGTGCATGGCGGTGGGGAAAGTGTCATTGGAGGACTGGGACATGTTCACATCGTCATTGGGGTGCAGCAGCTTCTTCCCAGCCAGCTCATTGCCCCGGTTGGCGATGACCTCGTTGGCGTTCATATTGGACTGGGTGCCGGAGCCGGTCTGCCAGACCACCAGGGGAAAATGCTCCGCCAATGTCCCGGCGATTACCTCATCACAGACCCGGCAAATAATATCCTGCTTTTCCTGGGTCATTTTCTCCGGTTTCAGGGTGTGATTTGCCAGAGCGGCGGCTTTTTTCAGAATGCCGAAACTGCGGATAATCTCCCGGGGCATGGTTTCCAGTCCCACGCCGATGGGAAAATGCTCCACAGACCGCTGGGTCTGGGCGCCCCAATATTTATCGGCAGGCACCTTGACCTGCCCCATGGAGTCCTGCTCCAAACGATATTCCATAATCTCTCCTCCTTGTGTTTTCTTGATGATACCAAGGCGGAGAAAAAAAGTCAACAAGGGGAATCCTTACCCCGGGAAGCCGTAGCCTCCGCTGAGGGGGTCCTGGAAGAGGGGAATCTGGGGCGGCAGGAAGGTAACCAGGGCAAACACCACCAGAATCAGCACAATCACCCCGGCGGCCGCTTGATTGGGAATCCGGCAGGGCTTTCCCTGGGTAAGGGTTCTGGTTTCAACCCAGAAGCCCGCTCCGGTAGCCAGGAAGAAAATGGCAATATCAAACCACATCCAGTGTGCCCCCAGGGCTCCGGTATAGATGTAGTAGATTGCGGGAATCAGCGCCAGCGCCGTCAGCAGGCCCTTGAGTTTTGCGCACCAGAACCTGCCGATTTCCTTGCCGATGCTCCGGTACTGCGCCAGGGCAAACACCGCCATGGGCCACAGCACCAGCTTCATATGCTCCCAGATTGACTCATTCACCGGGGCAAACAGAGCCACCACCCGGTTTTCCCCACTCCAGTCAAAGAGAAAATGCAGCAGCGTGCCCACCACCGAGACGAAGAAAAATCCCACCGTCTGCCAATAGGTCAGGGATTTTTTCATGGAAACCACCTCCAATATCCAAAATACGGAAGTAGTATATTCCACATCCCCCAGGATTTATGCCAGCGCGGACAAGATCAGCCCCAATTTCAGCCAAAATTGCGTCAGATTTTCTTGACAATCGTTTTATGCAGCAATATAATAAGCTTTGTTATTAAAAGAAAGCTTATTATATCACATGTAAGCACAGGAGGCAGCCATGCATTCGCTCCACTACCTTTGGATGAAAACCTACTTACAGATGAAGCATTTGGTCTCCACCCAGGCTACCCCCCTGGGACTGTCCCCGGGACAGCCCAAGATTCTGGAATTTCTGGCAGAATACGGCGAACACGAGCAAAAGGACATTGCCGCCTATTGCGAGATTGAGCCTGCTACGGTGGGCAGCATTCTGCTGCGGATGGAAACTGCCGGATTGGTTTTGCGGCGCAACCGTACAAACAACCGGCGGTCTTTGTATGTGTCTTTGACCCCAAAAGGGGAGCAGATGGCGCATATGGTCCAGGATATCTTTGCACGCTCAGAGGCCCAGATCACGGCTGAGCTGACGGAGGAAGAGCGGGCCACGCTTTTCCGGCTGCTGCACAAGTGCTTGCAAAACGGGACAGGAAATGGAGAATGAAAGAAAAAAGTATCCAAATGGCAAAACGCATCCTCACATACTGTACGGGCCTGTTTGTTATGGCCATGGGCGTGTCCTTTTCGGGCACAGCGGATCTGGGCATGTCCCCGGTGAATTCCATCCCCTATGTACTGAGTGAAATCTTCACCCAGCTGTCCATGGGCACCTGGATTATTGTGATTTTCTCGCTGTACATTGCCATGCAGTTTATCCTGCTGGGGAAGAATTTCCAGCCCTGGCGGATTTTGCAGCTGATCTGTACAACTCTTTTTGGATATTTTACGGACTTTACCAATTTTCTGGCGGCGCAGTTTCTTCCCGATCCGGCGCTGATGACCTTCTCGCCGGTTTTGGTTTACAGCGTGCGGCTGGTGTACCTTTTCATCAGCATGGTTCTGATTGCCCTGGGCATTCTGCTCTATCTGGCCCCGGACCTGATCTCCCTGCCCGGCGAGGGCATCATGCAGGTCATTGCCGTGAAGCTGCACAAGCCCCTGCCTGTGGTGAAAATGTGCTTTGACTGCACGGTATCTGTCATTGCGCTGGTAATCTCCCTGGTCTATTTTCAGCAGTTTCACGGTATCCGGGAAGGTACCGTCATTGCCGCACTGGGTGTGGGCAAGATTCTGAGTCTGTATGCCCCGCTGAAGCCTGCCCTGCTGCGGTTCCTGCACGGGACCCCAGCACAGTCCTGCCCCAAGTAACCAACAAAATACAGCAAACCGCCTGAGAAGGAAACTTCCCGGGCGGTTTTACCGTTCATGATAGATTTCTTCACATCTGTATGGTAAAATCCGAGAAAGCCAGCTATTCTCGGAGGTAAGTATGGACCGTAAACATAAAAAAGCCATCTGTTTATCCGTGCTGATTTGCGCCGTCCTTGCCATTGCCCTTTGGACAATCTGGGGCAATACGGCGCTGATGGTAACCGAAATTCACATTGTCAGTGAAAAGATTCCCGAAAGCTTTTCCGGATACCGGATTGTCCAGATTTCCGACCTGCACAACGCCCAGTTTGGCAAGGACAACGAAAAATTGCTGGAAAAGCTCCGCGCCTGTAATCCGGATATCATTGTGCTGACGGGAGACTTGGTTGACTCGTATCATACCGATATTGCCGTGAGCATTGCCTTTGTTGCATTCTGCGGTGCTGAGCGGCCCGGCGGCCGGGGGCTGTCAGTCGGTGGAATTTGGCTTTATCACCACTGTGTAGTGTTTGGTTGCCCGCTTCATCAGCGAGTTGGCAGAGA
>CALXDU010000039.1 GCA_944387145.1 uncultured Oscillospiraceae bacterium
CGGCCGATGGCCACACGCTGACGCTGACCGCCGGACAGAGCCTTGGGCTTACGGCCCAGGTACTGGGTGATGTCCAGAATCTCTGCAGCCTGCTTGACAGCCTTGTCAATCTCATCCTTGGGGGTGTGACGCAGCTTCAGAGCGAAGGCCATGTTTTCATAGACGGTCATGTGGGGGTACAGAGCGTAGTTCTGGAAGACCATGGCGATGTCGCGGTCCTTGGGAGCCACGTCGTTGACCAGGCGGTCACCGATGTACAGTTCGCCTTCGGAAATTTCTTCCAGGCCGGCGATCATACGCAGAGTGGTGGACTTACCGCAGCCGGAGGGGCCGACCAGGACGATGAATTCCTTGTCTGCGATCTCCAGGTTGAACTCCTGCACAGCCACGACACCCTTGTCCGTGATCTGCAGGTTGGTCTTCTTCTCGGGCTCGCCCTTCTTTTTCTTCTTCTTTGCGTCGTCGCCGCTGTAGGGGTAGATCTTCTTTACGTTCTTCAGGGTCAAACTTGCCATACTGTTTTTGACTCAGAACACACCGAGCCTTTCGCGTGTGCTCTCGCATACCCGGAAAGCTAACTTCCGGGAGCATTACGACAGGTCTCCACACTGCCGCACCGTGAGTCAGACGGACTTTTCCTCCTTAAATTTAGCAGACTGGGCCTATTTCGTGGAGTAGACGCAATCCACCGGGATAGCAACATCATACCACATTTTTTTGCTTCGGGCAATGGTGGGTAATCACAGTTTTAACCTGTTATTTTTGGGTAATTTGACCGTTTCCCCCTGCCGGAAATTGCGTTTTCTCGACCCTGTCTGTCAGCAAAGAACATACCCATCTTCCTGCGCTTCCAGGCAAGTACTGTAGTAGGCCGCCATGGCGTCCTCCAGGTACAGCACGTCTGCCACAGCGCCGGTTTCATAGCAGCTGTGCATTGCCAGCTGGGCAAGGCCGATATCTGCCGTGGGTACGCTGACCTGCCCCAGGGAAATCCGTCCCAGGGTAGAGCCGCCGGGCAGGTCCGCCCGGTTATAGTAGCTCTGCACCGGCACATCCGCCTTGCGGCAGACCTTGCGGAAAATGGCCGCCGCCACGCCGTCGGTGCAGTAGCTTAGGTTCGCATTGTGCTTGAGCACCACGCCGCCGCCCAGTACAGGGGCATTGCTGGGGTCGGCAAACTCCGGATGGTTGGGGTGGACGCCGTGGGCGTTGTCGGCAGAAATCATAAACGACTGGGCCAGCATCCGGTTCAGGTCCAGTCCCCGGTTCCGGCAGATCCGCTCCAGCACCTGATACAGCAGTGTAGAAGCAGCGCCCTGGACGGAGCCGGAGCCTACCTCTTCGCTGTCAAACACACACAGCACCGGGATTGTCTGGCTTTCCTGGGCTTTCAGGAAGCCCTGGGTGCAGCCCCAGGCGCATTCCAGATCATCCAGCGCCGGAGCGGAAATGTACTCATCCGCTGCGCCCCAGATGCTGGCCTTCTGCCGCACATACAGATACAGGTCATGGCCCAGGATTTCTCCCCCCGCCTGCTGAGAAAGCAGCTGCTCCAGCTTTCCGGCTGCTTCCTTGGTCCCGGCCAGAGGCAGCATATCCACCGCTGGATTCCACTTATATCCTTCATTGACCTGGCGGTTCATATGAATGGCCAGATTGGGAATCAGCAGCAGGTCTTTGTCAATGTCCACCAGCTTGGTCTGAATTCCCTCCTGGGTTTCCACCACCACCCGTCCGGCAATGGACAAGGGCCGATCCAGCCAGGTATGCATCAGCATGCCGCCGTAGCGTTCCACCGCCACCCGGGTGCTGGCTCCTGCCAATTCAAAATGCTCCTTGACCTTGAAAGTAGGCCGGTCGCTGTGGCTGGCACTCATGAAAAAGCCCGTAGGCTCCTGCTGGGGGATTCGGAAGGCAATCACCGCCGTGCCGCCCCGGGTCAGATAGTATTTGCCCCCGCTCACCAAATCCCACTGGGCCTGCTCGGCAAGCCGGGTATAGCCCTGCTGCTGCAGCTCCCGGCAAATGGCGCTCTGGGCATGATAAACGCTGTGGGCTTCGTCCAAGAAGCTTCTCAGCGCCTCGATTCTCTCATCCATAACACATATCCTCCTGTGTCGTAAGTTCTCAGGGCTATTTTACACGCCCCGCAGCCGTGCGTCAACCGCTCCATCCTGTGTCTGATTTTGTCGAATTTTGTCGAAAAGTTTTATTTTTAATTATCATATGATGTAAAACGTCGATTTTTGACGATCGATTATTTAGAAATTACCTTGCAAATCGCCGCACTTCATGCTATCCTTTATTTGTCGCACACGGGTTTTTCCGTGGCAAGGGGAGAATTTTACATGTTAGGAGAGGATCGTATGGAACACACAACAACCGTATTTATCGCGGACAGTGCGGAGGACTTTTGTTCCGGTCTGACAGCCGCACTGCAGCGTGCCGATGGGTTTCAGGTAGTGGGAACCGCCAACGACGGGGAATTGGCGATTCGCATGATTGAAGATCAGAAACCGGATGTACTGGTACTGGATCTGATGCTTGCCAAGCAAGATGGCATCAGCGTACTGAAAAGCATCGCCGGCATGGAACGCAAACCGATTACATTGGCTACCTCTGCATTTGTCACGGAATATGTATCTTCGGCGGCAGCCAATCTGGGGGTTCGGTATCTGATGCTGAAGCCCTGCGATATGACCACTCTGGTAGAACGGCTGGAGGAGATCCGCGGTGGGGAGAGCCTGCGGTATCCGGAAAAGCGCCGGGCGGACAAAACCAGCATTGAATCCATGGTCACCGGAATCATTCACGAAATCGGTGTTCCCGCCCACATAAAAGGCTATCAGTATCTGCGCGAAGCCATTATCATTGCCGTCAACGACATGGATGTAATCAACGCCATCACCAAAGTTCTCTACCCTCAGGTGGCCAAGACCTTCCAGACCACCCCCAGCCGGGTAGAGCGGGCCATCCGCCACGCCATCGAAGTGGCCTGGGACCGTGGCGACCTGGATACCTTGCAGCGCTTCTTCGGCTACACCGTATCCAACACCAAAGGAAAGCCCACCAATTCCGAATTCATTGCCCTGATTGCGGACAAGCTCCAGCTGCAGCTGAAAAGCGCCGAGGCTGCCCAGTTTTAGATATGCAAAAATACTCCCGGTTGATCGTAGGAATCAACCGGGAGTTCTTGTTTGTGTAAATCAAAAATCGCTGGCGTCCAGATAGGTCTGCCGCCGCAGCAGGGCTTTGGCGCACTTGTGGCAGGTGTAGTCCTGGGTGAGCATCTGGGGTGCGATTGTATCCGGCTCGCCGCAGCGGGCGCAGACGGGGATATTGGTAATCTTGTACTCAAAAATCCAGTAGCCGGAACCGGCGCTGGTGATGCTGGCCCAGGTGTGCCGGTCTTCCTTATGGGAAGCGATGCGGCCGTAGTTATAGATATTGGAGTCCCGAACCTGAATGGTGCCGTCCTCGTTTACCTTCTCCAGAACGATATAATGTCCGCCGCTGGTCCAGTAGCCTTTGTGCTGAATGGAAATGACGATATGTCCTTCGTCCAGCGCCTGCTTGGCTACGGTAGGCTCATAGGTTTTTTCCTTCAGGTAGAAGCCCAGCACCGGCGGCTCGTTGACGAAAATCATGCCGTCGGTTCCGTTGCTGAAGCTGTAGTGACCGTAACGGGCACACATTTCCGGGGGCGTCCATTCTTCGTCGGCCAGATAGCTTGCCAGCATGGCCATGGAAGTAATGCCGCAGCCGTTGGTAGCAAGTTTGAATCCACCGAACATGGTTCCGGCGTAATCCTGCTGCAAGTACAGCGGCACCTCCGGGAACCGCTCATGGGCTACATCGGGATAGAGTACATCCCCGGTGCCCACGCTGCTTTCTGCCTCCGGCAGAACGATGGCGCTGTAGTCCACATCCATAGGATGGTTTTCCCGGGCCCCTGCCAGGATGTCGTTCTGCATCTGGCTCTTTAAGTCCTGCTCCGCCTGGGCATACCAGATGTGGGTGCTGCCGGTAAAGTACAGGATATGACAGCCATACTCCGTGCGGATGATGGTGGTATCCCCCGGCTGACGTGCCGGGTCAAAGCACCAGCTGTCCAGCTCCGGAATCAGCTGACCCTGACGCAGCTGATGATATGTGCCGCCGTCCAGAGCCGTACCGGTATCCTGGGAGTTTTTATTGGCCAGTTCTGCAAAAGTTGCTTCTGTTTCCTTGGTTTTGTCCTTCCAGTAGGTCAGCAGCTCCTCTGCCTTGGCCTGACATGCCTGCCAGGCTTCCTCGGAGCAGCTCACCTTACCGTCGGCGTCAATGGTCACCGGCTGGGTCGGTTGGGTGGGCTCCGTGGTGGCGGTAGTAGGCTGGGTTGCCGCTTCTTCCGTCTCCTGCCCCGGCACCACCAGAACATGGTGGATGTCCACATATTTTCCGCTGTCTCTGGTAATGCCCTGAGACTGGTAAGTGCTTTCCTGCTGGGCGAAGTAGCTTTCCACTTCCTCCTGGGTAGGAGCCAGGTCATAGCTCAGGGAAGTCATGTACATGTAGCCGTAGTTATACAGCCAGGCAAAATCCTGCACGTTCTGCAGCGTGGTGCCAAAGGCCTTCTGGGCCATCTCTTCGGCGCCGGCATAGCCCTTCTCCTGGGCCAGGGTTTCCAGGGTCTGGGAAAGGTTGTCCAGGTACTCCTGGTGCATGGTATTGAGCTGGAAGGTATCGCTGTAGCCGTAGAGGAATTTGGTTGCGGGAATATCCGTCAAATAAATCTCATAATTTTTCAGATTAGGCTTGTAGGCCTCTTCTTTGGGCAGTCCCTTTTCCTCCGCCTCCAGGGCCATAGCCTGGGCAGTATACCAGGAATTCAGGGCCCGCTTCAGAAAATACTGCTGCCAGCTGGCCACGGAGGAATCTACCGTGCAGACCTGGGTATCCAGCGGTGCATCAAAATCCGGAGCCTGCTCCCGATTTTCGCTGCGATACTGGGAAACCTCTGCCCAGTAATAGGCGCTGAGCAGGCCGCTGGTCAGCTGCTTCTCTCCAACGGTAGCCACTACCGCATCCGCACTTCCCTGCCCGGTATAGGTTCCCTTGCAGGTTACATCCTCCGGATTTCCATCCGGAGGCGTAGTAGCCGGCGGCGCCGTTTCTGCAGGCACCGTGGTCTGAGCGGCCGTCTGTTCCTGACCGGCAGGCGCTGCCGTCTGCACATCCTGTTTCTTTCCGCAGCCCGACAATACCAGCACCAGCGCCAGTACCAGGGCAGCCCATCGTTTTGTCATGCCGTGGTCTTCCTTTTCGTAAAATTCTTTATTTAGTTTACCATATTATCCCGGTTTTTTCAAGACTTGCCCCAGGGCCTCTTCTTTAAGATTCCATAAACTTCGGGGCTTTTTCCCCTTTTCCTGCTTGCAATTCCCGATTTTCTGGGGTATAATCCCAGTGAAATTACCAAATACAGGAGGAACCCCATGGAAAACGAAAATCAGCTTCCTGAGGAAGAAGTCAGCATTCTGACCCTTACCGACGAAAACGGTCAGGATACCAACTTTGAATATCTGGACTGCATGACCTACCAGGATAAGGAGTACCTGGTGCTGATGCCCACCGAGGACGAGTCCGGCGAGATCGTCATTCTGGAAGTAGAACCCGTTGACGAAGAGAACGAGAACTACCTGGCTGTGGAGGACGAAGCCATTCTGGATGCCGTCTACGGCCTGTTCAAGGAAAAGTACAAAGACGTGCTGACCTTCGAGGAATAAGCATATGTCCCCCGGAACACTGAACGAACTGTGTTCCGGGGGACTTTATTGTTTATTCCTGATACATAGGAGTGGTCAGATATCGCTCACCGGAGTCCGGCAGCAGCACCACAATGGTCTTGCCCTTGTTTTCTTCCCGCTGAGACAGGGTAAACGCTGCGTGCAAAGCCGCGCCGCCGGAAATTCCTGCCAGCACTCCTTCTTCCCTGCCCAGCTGACGGCCTGCCTGATAAGCATCCTCCGTGGCAACGGTGATTACCTCGTCCACAACGGTTCTGTCCAGAATCTCCGGCACAAATCCCGCACCAATGCCCTGGATGCCGTGAGGGCCGCTGCGGCCCTGGGTCAGGACCGGAGAGTCCGCCGGTTCCACACCGATGATTTTCACATTGGGATTTTTCTCCTTCAGATACCGTCCCACACCGGTGATGGTGCCGCCGGTGCCGATGCCCGCCACAAACAGGTCTACCTTCCCATCGGTATCCTCCCAGATTTCCGGGCCGGTGGTACGGTAGTGGGCATCCGGGTTGGCAGGATTCACAAACTGCCCCGCCAGGAAGCTGCCGGGGTTTTCCCTGGCCAGTTCCTCGGCCTTGGCAATGGCGCCGGACATACCCAGTTTGCCAGGGGTCAGCACCAGCTCTGCGCCATAAGCCTTCATCAGCAGCCGGCGCTCCATGCTCATGGTATCGGGCATGACAATGATGCACCGATAGCCCCGGGACGCTGCCACACTGCACAGACCGATGCCGGTATTGCCGGAGGTAGGCTCAATAATCACGCTGCCCTCTTTCAGCACACCCCGGCGCTGGGCATCGTCAATCATGGACAAGGCCACCCGATCCTTGGCGGAGCCAGCCGGGTTCTTCCCTTCCAGCTTTGCCAGAATGGTTGTCTGAAGGTTCCGGTTTTTTTCCATATTTCCCAGATGCAGAAGCGGGGTTCTGCCAATAAGCTGGGACGCGGACTGGTAAATGTTTGCCATAACAAACCCTCCCTGATTGGGCATTTTCTTAGTGGGAATTATACACCCCTGCCTTCCCCATGTCAATTGACTTTGACACGGGGCTATGCTAAACTGAGGAGAAAAAGGAGGGATGCACCCATGACCCCCATTGAGGAACAGATTGAAGGTATTGTAGACAGTATTCTGGAAGATTATCACAACGGCCGGGACATCGACAAGCTGGACCCCTTCCAGCACCCGGACAAAGATGTGGTCATTGACATGATCGGAAAGCTTCTGCGGATTGTCTACCCCGGCTTCTCCCGGGACAGAGCCTATCGGATTTACAACACCAAGCATAATCTGTCCATGCTGATTGAAGATGTGATGTACAATCTGAATAAGCAGATTGCCATCGTTCTGCGCAGTTCCATGTCGGCCCAGGAAGCCCAGGACAAAGCCCAGATGCTGAGCCTGGAATTTTTCCGGGCCATTCCCGGCGTCCGGTCTGTGATTCAGACCGATGTGGAGGCCTTCTACGACGGCGATCCGGCGGCCTACAGCGTAGACGAAATCGTCTTCTGCTATCCCGGGCTGTACGCCATTACCGTTTACCGGCTGGCCCACATTCTGTATACATTGAATGTGCCCATGCTGCCCCGGATTATGACGGAGCATGCCCACTGCATCACCGGCATTGACATCAACCCCGGCGCCACCATCGGCAAGTATTTCTTCATCGACCACGGCACCGGCATTGTGGTAGGCGAAACCACCGTCATCGGCGACCATGTGAAGGTCTACCAGGGCGTCACCCTGGGCGCTCTGACCACCCGGGGCGGCCAGAGCCTGCGGGGCAAGAAGCGCCATCCCACCATTGAGGACAACGTGACCATCTACGCCGGCGCCTCCATTCTGGGCGGCGGTACTGTGATCGGCCGGGACAGCGTCATCGGCTCCAACGTCTTTATCACCCACTCCATCCCCGCCTGCACCACCGTCAGCGTCAAGAGCCAGGAACTGCAGTTCAAACCCCGCAACTGCTCCGGCGACTGCTCCAAATGTGAATCCAAACCGGAACCCTTCTGGGAAGGGCAGAAATAACCAAACAGGGCGCACCAAAAGGTGCGCCCATTTTTCAAACTCCCGCAATATCCTTAATGACTTCCCCCGCCAGAATCAGTCCGGCGGCTCCCGGGACGTAGGATAGGCTGCCTGGAATCTGCCGCTTGCCGATGGCGGTGGCCTCTTCCTCCCAGCCGGTGGGAGTTTGGGCCTCTTCCTGAGAGTAGACCACCTTCAGATGGGCAATGCCCCGTTTTTTCAGTTCCTTGCGCATCACCCGGGCCAGGGGGCACATGGAGGTTTTGGAAATGTCCGCCACCTGGAATGCCGCCGCATCCAGCTTGTTTCCCGTGCCCATACAGCTGATGATGGGCGTGCCTGCGCTGTGGGCCTTCTGCACCAGAGCCAGCTTGCCGGTAACGGTGTCGATGGCGTCCACAATATAATCGTATTGAGCAAAATCAAATTGGCCTTCGGTATCCGGCCCGAAGAACAGAGTATGGGTTCTGACACAGCAGGCCGGGTTGATCTGCAGCACCCGCTCTCGGGCAGCCTCCGTCTTAGGCATGTCCAGGGTTGCATAGGTTGCCAGAATCTGCCGGTTCAAGTTGGTAAGGCCCACGGTGTCGTTGTCGATCAGATCCAGCTGGCCAACGCCGCTGCGTGCCAGGGCTTCCACCACATAGCCCCCAACGCCACCCAGGCCGAACACCGCCACCCGGGCCTTTTGCAGCCGCTCCATGGCAAGCTCTCCCAGCAGCATCTGGGTACGGAAAAATTGCTCGTGTATCATGGCTTCCTCCGTAATGATTTTTCTTATGATATGCAAAAGCGGCTTTGGAATCCCTCCGAAGCCGCTTTTTGATAGGGAAGCTCTGATTCAATCGGCAAGAGCTGACAGCAGAAGATTTTGACTCAGCCGAAAGTTCTGGAAATGGAGGAATACTGTATGTATTTCCCATTTTCGGAACTGCACGGATGGGGCAAAATATTCGCCGTTCAGCCGAAGACGAATGATTCAAAGCTCCCTTAGTCTTCAATTCTGCGGATGCTGGCACCCAAAGCGGTGAGCTTCTCCACCAGGTTTTCATAGCCCCGCTCGATGAAGTGGATATGCTCCACATAGGTGGTACCCTCTGCCGCCAATCCGGCAATCACCAACGCCGCACCGGCCCGCAGGTCGTGAGCGCAGACGGTGGCTCCGGTCAGCTTCTCCACACCGGTAACCAGTGCAGTTTTGCCGCCGATTCGAATATGGGCGCCCATGCTCTCCAATTCGGTGCAGTAGCCGAAGAACCGGGTCTCATAGACACTCTCCATCAAACGGCTGGTGCCGTTGGCCAGGGCCATGCACACACAGACCTGAGCCTGCATATCCGTGGGGAAACCGGGATAGGGCTGGGTCTTGACGGTGGTTCTGCGCAGCTTTCCGGTCCGGATAATCCGGATGGAATCGTCGTAGTTGATGATCTTGGCACCCATTTCCCGCAGCTTGCTGGTAATGCAGTCCATATGCTTCGGGATTACGTTCTGAACCAGCACATTACCGCCTGCTGCGGTAACCGCCGCCATGTAGGTACCAGCCTCAATCTGATCGGGGATAATGGCATAGCTGCCGCCCCGGAGGAAATTCACGCCCCGGATTTTCACCGTATCCGTACCGGCGCCGGTAATACGGGCACCCATGGTATTGAGGAAGTTGGCAAGATCCACGATATGGGGCTCTTTTGCCGCATTTTCAATGATGGTCTGACCGGGAATCAGGGTCGCCGCCAGCATGATGTTCACCGTAGCGCCCACCGAGGCCATATCCAGGCAGATCCGTCCGCCCTGCAGTCCCTCTTCGCTGGGGGACAGGGCTATGTAGTCCTCCGCCTCATCCACCTCGGCACCCAAGGCCAGGAAGCCCTTGATGTGCTGGTCAATGGGCCGGGAAGCAAAGTTGCAGCCGCCGGGCAGAGCCACATGGGCTTTACCAAACCGGCCCAGCAGCGCACCCATCAGATAGTAGCTGGCCCGCATCTTGGTAACCAACCGGTCTTCCGGCTGCGTACACTGAACCTCAGAGCAGTCAATTTCAACGACCCCCTGCTCCGGGGTTGTAATCTTAGCGCCCATCCGGTCCAGAATGCTCAATAAAATCCGGACGTCGGAGATATCAGGCACATTCTCGATCCGGCACTTGCCACTGACCAGCAGCGCCGCAGGCAGAATTGCCACGGCTGCGTTTTTCGCGCCGCTGATGGTGACGGTACCGTTCAAGGGATTGCCGCCGTTGATTTCGTATTTGGCCAAGGAATATCCTCTCCTTGTTGCATGAAAGATTCAATCGCCGCATAAAGGCTAGATTATTGTACCATAGAAATTGTCCTATGTAAAGTCCAAAAATCCTCCCCTACCAGGGGCTCTCCCGCAGCGATCCGGGGCAAATCACCGCCGCAGGCCCTTGGGATAGTGGTTTTTCAGCACCCGTCCATCCCCTTTGCCCCAGCCGATGCTGTAGTCTCCGGCGCAGACCAGGCACCAGCCCTTGCGTCCGGATTCCACCACGTCCCCGTGGAGATAATCCGCCATCTGCGGACTGTCCGGATCGAAATGTGCCGTATTGGCACAGCCACCCAGCCACAGCGCCAGGGCGTGGGCAGGCTCGAACCGATCTTTTTTCACCGTTCCCAGCTCCAGTCCGGGGCGCAGTACCTTCAGCCGGGCAATGTCCGGCATTTCTTCCGGTGCCAGGAACAGGCTCTGCCCAAAGGAAACCGCCTTCCCTGCCGGCAGGGAAATTCCCAGTTCCCTGGCAAAGTTCTGCCACTGCTGGGGCAGGGGCTTTCCCTGGCAGAGGGGTACTTCCTCCGCTTCCCCGCCGGTTTTGCGCAGCACCGCAGCGAAGTGTCCTTCTCCTTTTAACTTGTGGGGCCACATCCGGTAGCAGCCCGGGTCGGTGGGAACAAACCAGGGAGCCTCTACCTGCTCCGGCTGAAATTCCGGATGGCTTTCCAGGAAGTTTGCCACCGCCTGTTCGTCTTCCTCCGGGGCAAAGGTGCAGGTGGAGTACACCAGCCGTCCTCCCGGGCGCACCAGTTGGGCCGCACTGTGGAGAATCTCCCCCTGACGGCGGGCGCACATTTCCACCACTTCCTGGCTCCAGTCCGTAATTGCGGCCTCTTCCTTTCGGAACATGCCTTCTCCGGAACAGGGTGCATCCACCAGCACCCGGTCAAAAAAGCCCGGGAACCGGCTGGCCAGGGTGGCCGGATGTTCATTGGTCACCAGAGCATTGGGCACCGCCATCCGCTCGATGTTCCGGGAAAGAATCTTTGCCCGGGCAGGATGAATTTCGTTGCACAGCAAAAATCCTTTCCCCAGCATTCTGCCGGCAATCTGGGTACTTTTTCCCCCGGGGGCGGCGCAGAGGTCGCAGATCCGCTCTCCCGGCTGGGGGTCCAGCAGAGAAACCGGCGCCATGGCACTGGCCTCTTGTAGGTAGTATACGCCGGCTTCGTGGTAAACGTGCAGGCCGGGCCGGGATTGGGGATCATAGTAAACCCCCGCTTCTTCCCAGGGTACCGGCTCCTGGGCAAAGGGCAGATCGGGCCGCTGCCCCTTCAGGGGATTGAACCGCAGGGCCACCGCCCGGGGACGCTCCAGAGTCTGTAAAAACTGAGGATATTCCTCCCCCAGCTGAAGCTGCATTCGGTCAAGAAAGGCTTTCGGCAGCATACACATTTCTCCGTTTCTGTAAGATAGCAGCATTATACCATAGCCGGGCGCTTTTTTCCACCGCAATTGCGCAGCCCCTCAAAAAATGAAAAATCTTCCGCACCCATGGTTTAAGCAAAGAAAAATAGGGCTATACTCAGCTTCGGAGGTGCTAATTTACCATGAGCGACAACAAACACACCGGTCGCGGCTTTGCTGGTAAGGGCTACTACATAGCCCTGATCCTGTGTGCTGCGGCCATCGGAATCACCGGCTATTTGTACTACCAAAACGCAAACCAGACCGAACAGATTTCCATTCAGGAAACCGAGGATGTGCTGGTAGGCACCATGGGGACGGAAGATGTGGCAGTCATCGCCACCCAGCCCCAGACCAAGCCCACCACCGCTCCCACGGAAACCACGGCTCCTGCCCCCACGGAGAAGAAGCCTCTGAAAACCATGTCCCCGGTTGACGGGGAGATCATCAGCGGCTACTCCATGGAAGCGCTGAGCTACAACCAGACCACCCGGGACTGGCGGGTGCACAACGGCATTGACCTGGCCGCCGAGGAAGGCGCTGAGGTTTGTGCCGCCGCCGACGGCGAGGTGTACACCACCTTTGAAGACGACATTCTGGGCTACTCGGTGGTCATCCGCCACAGCGACGGCTACACCAGCTGCTACTCCAGCCTGGATGAAAACATCGCCGTTAAACCCGGCGACCAGGTGACCATGGGGCAGACCATCGGCTATGCCGGTTCTACGGCCATTGTGGAAACCACCCTGGGCAGCCATGTGCACTTCAGCGTCACCCAGAATGACCAGCCCGTGGACCCGTCGGCGTTCCTGGCCATCGGCCAGGGCTGAGACCGCTTTCTTCTTTCCTCCTTGATTCTCTGCCGGGAGCCTTTCGCAGGTTCCCGGCAGAACTTTTTTGTTTCCTTTCGCTTTGTGTACCATGCAAAAATTGTTTCTTGAATTTTTGTATGTTTTGTACAGGAAAACAGATGTCCGTCAGGAAATTTACGCATTTTTGCATTGTGACGAAAATAAGCATTGCATTCGGGGGCCCTTTCGTGTATAATGTCACCATTCGGGTGTCTTCGCCCACTTGGAAGGATTCCCCTTCCCGAAAGGAGTTAGATCAACATGTACACCGTTAATTCCATCCGCAATGTCTGTCTGCTCGGTCACAGTGGCAGCGGCAAATCCGCCCTGGCCGAGAGCTTGCTTTACATGACCGGTGCCATCGACCGTATGGGCAAAAATGCCGACGGCAACACCGTTTCCGATTATGATCCCGAGGAGATCCGCCGCAATATTTCCATTTCCACTTCCGTAATCCCCCTGGATTACCACAATGTGCGCATCAACCTGCTGGACACCCCCGGTGCCTTTGACTTCTCCGGCGCCGTGATGGAAGCCCTCCGGGCTGCCGATGCCGCCATTCTGGTCTGCTCTGCCAAGGACGGCATCACCGTCGGCTTCGAGAAGGCCTGGAAGTACTGCGAAGAGCGGAATATGCCCCGCTTTGTCTACATCTCCAAGGTAGACGAGGATCACTCTGACTATAACGCCACCTTTGAAGCCCTCCGGGAAAAGTACGGCAACAAGATCGCTCCCGTTGTGGTTCCTATCTGGGACGCCAGCCACAAGGTTACCGGCATCATCGACGTGCTGAACAAGCGTGCCTACGAGATGCAGAACCTGAAGCGTGTGGAAATCGAAGTTCCCGAAGACAAGGTTTCCGTGGTGGAAGAATTCAACGACGCTCTGAAGGAAGCCGTTGCCGAAACTGACGAGGCTCTGATGGACCGCTTCTTTGAAGGCGACGACTTTACTTACCGGGAAATGATTACCGGACTGCATCAGGGCGTCAGCGAACTGAGCCTGTTCCCGGTATTCTGCGGCTCCGGCATCAACTGCCTGGGCAGCCTGATGCTGATGGACCACATCATCGACCTGCTGCCTAACCCCGTCCAGGGCAACTACCACAAGGCCACCACCGCCGACGGCAAGGTGGAGGAGTTCGTTGTCTCCCCCGGCGGCGTTCCCTGCGCCTTCGTCTGGAAGACCGTATCCGACCAGTACGGCAAGTACTCCTTCGTCAAGGTCCTCTCCGGTGAGATCACTTCCGATACCACCCTGGTCAACGCCCGTACCGGCGAAACCGAGAAGCTGGGCCGTCTGTACACCATGTGCGGCAAGAAGGCTACGGAAGTCAAGGCCCTGACCTGCGGTGACATCGGTGCCTTCGGCAAGATGGACAAGGTCAAGACCGGCGATACCCTGTGCGA
The DNA here is from genome assembly GCA_944387145.1 of uncultured Oscillospiraceae bacterium. GTDB lineage: Bacteria > Bacillota > Clostridia > Oscillospirales > Oscillospiraceae > Faecousia. The sequence continues at coordinate 13,778 of CALXDU010000039.1, forward strand.
CCCCAGAAAGGTGGTCTCCCTGAAGCAGATCCCCTACGCCCAGCCCTGCTACTCCATGGCCATTGCCCCCAAGGTCAAGGGTCAGGAAGATAAGGTTGGTACCGGCCTGAACCGTCTGAACGAGGAAGATCCCTCCTTCACCCTGGTCAACAATGCCGAAACCAAGCAGCTGGTGCTCTCCGGCGCCGGCGATCAGCAGCTGGATGTGCTGGTTTCCAAGCTCAAGAGCCGCTTCGGCGTTGACGCCACTCTGTCCCCGGCAAAGGTTGCTTACCGGGAGAAGATCAAGAAGAAGGTGGAGGCCCACGGCCGTCACAAGAAGCAGACCGGCGGCAGCGGCCAGTTCGGTGACGTTTGGATTCGCTTCGAGCCTCAGGACGAGCAGGATGAGCTGATCTTTGCAGAAGAAGTCTTCGGCGGCAGCGTTCCCAGAAACTTCTACCCCGCTGTTGAAAAGGGCGTGCAGGAAGCCGTTCTGAAGGGCCCCTTGGCTGGCTATCCCATGGTGGGTCTGAAGGCCGTGCTGTACGATGGCTCCTACCATCCCGTGGACTCCAACGAAATGGCCTTTAAGCTGGCCGCCATCCTGGCCTACAAGGAAGCCATGCCCAACGCCAACCCCACCCTGCTGGAGCCCATCGGTTCTCTGAAGGTCAGCGTCCCCGAAGCTTACGTCGGTGACGTTATGGGCGATCTGAGCAAGCGCCGTGGCCGTCCCATGGGCATGAACCCCGACCGTGACGGCAACACCGTCATCGAGGCAGAAGTTCCCATGGCAGAAATGGGCAGCTACGCCATCGATCTGCGGGCCATGACCCAGGCCCGGGGCAGCTTCACTCTGGACTTTGTCCGCTACGAGGAAGTGCCCAAGGCCAACCAGGCCAAGATCATCGCCGACGCCAAGAACGACGACTAAACTGAAAAAAGTACCCGGCGCAGCCAAATGGCTGCGCCGGGATTTGTTATGCTTTTTTCACCGCAGTCTCCTGCTCCTGGGTCGGTTCTTTTTTTCCCACCTTGACGGTAGCCAGTTCCACCCGGTGATCGTCGGTCTGGGTAGCGGTGATGGTCAGGTTTTCATAAGTAAACCAGTCTCCCTGCCGGGGGATGCCCTCCATCTGTTCCATAATCCAGCCGCCGAGAGATACCCGCTCGGAATCCGTCTCAATGTCAAAGAAGTCGCAGAAATCATCCAATGTCACCGTGCAGTCCACGGCATAGGTATTTTCCTCCAGCTTGCGGATGGGCTCTTTTACTTCGTCGTGTTCGTCCCAGATTTCTCCCACCAGTTCTTCCAGAATATCCTCCATGGTGACGATGCCCAGGGTTCCGCCGTACTCGTCGATAATCACCGCCAGGTGGGACTTGCTGGACTGCAGCAGCTGCAGCAGATCGTCCACCTTTTCCGACTGGTGGATAAACAGGGGCGGGGTCATAATCTCACTGACCGGGCTGGGATTGACGCCCATGCCCTGGTAAAAGTCCTTCTGGTGAATCACGCCTACGATCTTATCCACGCTGCCTTCATAAACCAGCAGCCGGGAGAACCGGGAATCGGTAAATGCCTGGGCCACTTCTTCCTTGGTTGCGTCCACGCTGACGGCCTCCAGGTCTACCCGGTGGGTCAGAATGTCCCGGGCTTCCAGGTCTCCAAATTCCACGGCGTTGCGCAGAAGCTCTCCTTCGCTTTCGTCAATGGCGCCTTCCTGCTCCACCTCTTCCAGCAAAAGCAGCAGCTCTTCCTGAGACATTTTTTCCTCCTGCTGGGAATGAAACAAAGCACTGACCAAGTCTTTCCACCGGGAAAACAGGTAATTCAGGGGCATCAGCACCACCATCAGGCCATGAATCAGCGGTGCAGAAAACATGGCGAACTTTTCCGGATAATCCTTGGCAATGCTCTTGGGGGTAATCTCTCCGAAAATCAGTACCACAACGGTAATCACCGCCGTAGACACGGTTGCACCCATATCCCCCAGCAAATCCACAAAAAACAGCGTGCCGATGGAGGCGGTGGCAATGTTGACAATGTTGTTGCCGATTAAGACGGTGGAAATCAGCTTGTCATAGCTTTCCGCCAGATCCAGGGTCTGTCTGGCCCGTTTGTTTCCCTTTTCCGCCAGGGCCTTCAGTCTGGTTTTATTCAAGGATGCGAAGGCGGTCTCCGTAGCGGAAAAATACGCTGACAGAATCACGCACACCAGCATCCCCACAATGCTTCCAATATGTTCTGTAATCATACCATTTTCTTCCTTTCAATTCCGGTTTGTTTCGTAAGAGCAACAAAAAAAGACACACCGATCCCTACAAACAGGTCACAGGCATGCCACACGAAAACAAACGCAAATTGTCAGGATTACCACCGTCTGTACTACTGCAACTGTCCATTGAATCTATCACTTTCCTTTAAAATAAAATTGCCTATATTATACCAGAAGAGCCAGCCGGTGTCAATCCGCAGCCGGTTAAGATACAGCAAAGCCCCCACAAGAGCAGATTTCCCGCTTTTGTGGGGGCTTGGGGTTTATTCTTCCCCAGTTTGGGTTTCTTCCGTTTCCTGAGGCTCGGGCAGTTTGTTCTTGTCTGCGTTGATGAAGGCCATCAGCTCGTCGCCGGTGATGGTTTCCTTGACCAGCAGGAACTCGGAAATCTCGTCCAGCAATCCCCGGTTGTCCGTCAGAATCCGCTTGGCATCGGTGTAGGCATTTTCCAGAATCTGCTTCACTTCCTCATCTACCTGGGCAGCGGTACTCTGGGCGCAGTCCATATAGGCCTGACCATCCAGGTATTGGTTCTGGACAGAAGCGGTGGTCATCAGGCCGAACTTCTCGCTCATGCCGTACTGGGTTACCATATTCCGGGCCAGAGACGTTGCCCGCTGGATGTCGTTGGCAGCGCCGGTAGTCTGGATGCCAAACACCACCTGCTCTGCGGCACGGCCGCCCACCAGGGTCCGCAGTTCCGTACGCAGCTCGTCGGCAGTACTGAGGAACTTTTCCTCTTCCGGCATCTGCATGGTGTAGCCCAGAGCGCCGGAGGTATGGGGCACAATGGTAATCTTGGACACCGGCTGGGAGTGCTTTTCCAGGGCCGCCACCAGGGCGTGTCCCACTTCGTGATAAGCAACCAGCCGCTTTTCCATGTCGGTGAGCACGGTGTTTTTCTTCTCGGTACCGGCAATGACGGTTTCAAAGGACACCAGCAGATCCTCCTGATTCACCGCCTGGCGGCCCTTGCGGACGGCCCGGAGGGCGGCCTCGTTGACCAGGTTGGCCAGATCTGCGCCCACGGCACCGGCAGTGGCCTGGGCAATCTTGCGCAGATCCACATCCTCGCTGAGCCGGATTTTCCGGGTATGCACCTTCAGGGTATCCAGGCGGCCCTGGAGGTTGGGACGATCCACGATGATCCGCCGGTCAAACCGGCCAGGCCGGAGCAGCGCCTTGTCCAGCACTTCGGGCCGGTTGGTGGCTGCCAGACAGACAATGCCCTTGGAAGGCTCAAAGCCGTCAATTTCGCTGAGCAGCTGGTTCAGGGTCTGCTCCTGCTCGGAGTTGTTGCCGAACCGGTTATCCCGGGAACGGCCCACAGCGTCGATTTCGTCAATGAAGATGATACAGGGAGCCACCTTCGCCGCCTGCTGGAACAGGTCCCGCACCCGGCTGGCGCCCATGCCCACGAACATCTCCACAAAATCCGAACCGGAGATGGAGAAGAAGGGCACATCTGCCTCACCGGCTACTGCCTTGGCAAGCAGGGTCTTGCCGGTACCGGGAGAGCCAACCAGCAAAGCGCCCTTGGGCAGTTTGGCACCGATGGCGGTATATTTCTGGGGGTTGTGGAGGAAATCGATAATTTCCTGCAGGGATTCCTTGGCTTCGTCCTGACCAGCCACATCCTTGAATGTGACGCCGGTCTGCTTTTCCATATAGACCTTGGCCTTGCTCTTGCCGAAGCCGCCCATCATGCCTTCGCCGCCCATGCGCTTGGTCAGCATGTTCATCACGAAGAACAGTCCGCCGATCATAATGACGTAAGACAGGATCATCATAATCATGGAGTTGTCTTCCACGATTTTTCTGTTCACTGTTACGCCCATGTCGTGCAGCTCTTCTGACATTGCTTCCATGTCACCATTCTGGGGCAGACCAGTGAAGCATGCCTTTTGCTGGGAAGCCGGCTTGGCGGCCTCTTCCTTGGTCATATACAGAATCCGGTCTGCCTGAATTTCCACTTCTGCCAGCTGTCCTGCATTCTTGGCCTCCAGGAAATCGGAATAGGTTGTCTGGGTGTACTGGCTGCTTTCCACCAGGTTCATCACCCAGCTGAATACCAGCACCAGCGCCAACGCGATCATCAAAGGGGTAAAATAACTGCCCTTTGGCCGGTTGCCGTCGGGCTTTTGTGGATTATTGGAATCATTTCCGCGATTGGGATCCATATCCGCTCGCCTCCTTGGGTTGTTACATTTTTCCCATCATAGCATATTTTTCCGCCGTAGGCAACGCAGGATTCTGAGATTTGCCGTAAACTTTCTGTGAATGGCTGGAAAAACCGGCCTTTGTCCGTCCCGCCCGAAAAAAAAGAGTTGAGCAATGGGAAAAAATCTGCTATACTGTTACTATCTATCGCTATGTCTGGGAGTATTGGTGCGAAATCTCCTCGCTTTGCCCGACATGGACAGAAAGCTGATTCTGGAGTTGAAACCTATGAACGAAAAGCGCCGTCCCCAGGGACGGGATATCCCACGCCGGGCAGACCGGTTTGCCGAGCGAAGCAGCGTGGAAGAAGTAGAGGGCCAGCTGGAAGGCCGCAACGCCATCCAGGAGGCATTGAAAAGCGGACGTACCATTGATAAAGTATTTGTGGCCTCCGGTGATACGGACCGGGGTCTGCAGCGCTTGGCTGCCCAGGCCAAGGAAGCCGGAGCTGTGGTGGTTCCGGTGGATCGCCGGAAGCTGGACGCCATGTCCACCACCCGCTCCCATCAGGGAATCATCGCCCTGGTAGCCGCCCACGATTATTACAGCATTGACGACCTTCTGGAAGAGGCCGCCAGCCGGGGTCAGGCACCGCTGCTGGTGATCTGTGACGAGCTGTCCGACCCCCACAATCTGGGCGCCATTTTGCGAAGCGCCGAATGCGCCGGCGCTCACGGTGTCATTATCCCCAAGCGCCGCAGCGTCGGGCTTACTGCCACGGTGGCCAAAGCTTCCGCCGGCGCTATGGAGTATATGAAGGTAGCCCGGGTCACCAATATCAACAACGCCATCGCCGAGCTGAAGGAGAAAGGCGTGTGGATTTACGGCACCGCCGCCGAAGGCTCCATTCCCATGTACCAGGCTGACCTGACGGGCCCGGCTGCCATTGTCATTGGCAACGAGGGTGACGGCATGAGCCAGCTGGTTCGCAAAAACTGCGATGTGATGGTGCACATTCCCATGAACGGGCGCATCAGTTCCCTGAACGCGTCCGCCGCCGCATCTATTTTATTGTATGAGGCGGTACGCCAGCGCCGATAACCAGGAGGATACCCAATGATGGACAACAAAGACGAACTCCAGGAATTTGACCTGGACGACATTCTCAACGAATTTCACGAAGACCCCCAGGAGGAAACCCCGGAGATGCCGGAACTGACCGAACTTTCGGAACTTTCTTCCATGGCAGATACCCAGGAAGAAGCATTGGACCTGCCGGACCTGACCATCCCGAAAGATGCCGAGGACACCGGAGATGACGATTTGGACCTGTCCGGATTGGATCTGCCGGAACTGGATCAAACCGATATGGATTCCAACGAAACAGCGGACGACACCGCAACCTACGAGCCCCTCTCGGAAGATTCCCTGGAAGCAGCGGATTCCGAGGATGATACCCTGGAATTTGACCTGTCGGAGGAAGAACCCGCTCCTGCTGCGGCGGAGCCCGCCTTCCAGACGGAGGAAACCTTCATCCCCGCCCCCATCGTCTTCACC
>CALXDU010000040.1 GCA_944387145.1 uncultured Oscillospiraceae bacterium
TTCAGCCGCCCGATGACCGGACATACTCCGCGGAAGTTACCGCCTTTCGACGCAATCTCCCGCATCATCGCAGTGCATATGCATACTTTCCCTGCACATGCTCAAATATGATACCATCAAAAGAAGAAATTGTCAAGCATAATTTTAGAGAAAATCACAAACTTTCCAGAATTATTTCGTTTAATCTGCGAAAAAATTCCCGCATCCTGACAAAGAACCGGGAAGCGCTTTGCCGCTTCCCGGTTTGCTTCATTTCAGTTCCCAGAGTTTGATCTGGCTGGTTTTTTCGTAGAGCTTCAGATAGCTGTCGTATCGGGTCGGCTCAATCTTGCCTTCCTCCCAGGCCCGGCGTACAGCGCACTCCGGTTCTTTCCGGTGGGTGCAGTCATCAAACCGGCACTTTCCGATGTAGGGGCCAAAGTCCGGGAATGCATACTGAAGATTCTCTTTCAGAATCACATCCATCTGGTCAGTATCAAAGGAAGAAAATCCCGGTGTATCCGCCACATAGGTATTGTCACCCAAGGGATAAAGCTCCACATGGCGGGTGGTATGCCGTCCTCTGCCCAGTTTCTGGGAGACTTCTCCGGTAGCCAGGTTCAGCTCCGGGCAGAGCCGGTTGAGAATACTGCTTTTTCCCACACCGGAATTTCCGGTAAAGGCGGTGAGCTTACCCTGCAGCAGCTGCCGCAGCTGCTGCACTCCTTCCCCGGTTTCTGCGCTGGTGCGGATCACCGGAAATCCGGCGTTTTCATAGATCCGTACCAACTTCTCTCCCGGGTCCAGGTCGCATTTGTTGACGCACAGGTACACCGGAACGTCCTGATCTCCGGCAATGGCCGCTACCCGGTCAATGAGAAACGGCTCCGTCACCGGATTGACATTGGCAGCGAACACCACCAGCGCATCCACATTGGCTACCGCCGGGCGGATAAAGCTGTTCTTTCTGGGCAGGATTTTCTCCACCATGCCCTTTCCCCGCTCCACAGTGATCTCCACCATATCTCCGGTCAGGGGGCTGTTTCCTTCCTTGCGCAGGATTCCCCGGGCACGGCAGGTCACGATCCCTTCCGGAGTCTGCACATCATAGAATCCGCTGATTGAGCGGAGGATTCGTCCTTGTCTTCTCTCCATCAACTGAACGGCACACTTTCTGTCCGAATATACTCCCCATCGGCATACAGATCAAAGGACTGGGTACCGGTACCTTTCAGATTGACATAGGTACTGGCCACTCCGGGAGGCACCAGCTTGGATGCCACCACTTCATCGCTGCCTTTGGGACGGACTTCCAGACGGTATTCCGTATCTCGCTCCGGCACCTTAAAGGAAATGGTAATTTCCGTTTCTTCTGTGGTTGGCGCCGTGGTAGATTCTGTGGTTTCCTGGGTATTCTCCGTGGGAGCTGTGGTTTCCTGCGGCCCTTCGGAATAGTGAATGATGATCTCGGAAGTCACATCCGTCTTGGTATCCTTGGCGACGGACTGATAAATAACCTCGTTTTTGGGCTTCTGGCTTTCCATCGGTTCGTAACGCACCTTGGTAAAGCCCAGCTGGTCCATCAGTTCTTTCACACGCTCCAGTTCCATGCCCACCACATTGGGCATGGGTTCCATCACCACATCCGGCCCGGTGCTGATGTAGATGTACACCGTTTGTCCCACCGTCACCTCTGCACCGGCGATGGGATCTGTCCGGATGACGATACCTTCTTCGTAAACATCGCTGGATTCCTTTTTCGTCAGAGGCGCAAAGCCCTGATTTTCCAGCAGGTTGTATGCATCATCCCCGCTGGCACCCACCAGGTTATCCATGGTCTTGGCTTCCGGCTCCGGGCCCATGCTTACGGTGATCCACAAATCAGAACCACGCTGGACCTTTTCTCCGCCTTCCGGCTGCTGGCGAATGATTTGTCCAGCCGGGTAGGTGTCATCGTATTCCTGGGGCAAGGTACGGATGTTGAAATCTGCGTACTTTTCCGCAAAGCCCGCTCCGTAGGTCTCCCCTTCCAGATAGGGCACTTCCACAATATCCTTTTCCTTGTTCAGCAGTGCTCCATTAAACAGTGCTACCAGGAATACCACAATGGCAATTACGGCTACAGCGCTGCAGATCACAATGGCTGTAGTAGCCACCCGGCTGCGCTCTTCCTCTTTCTTCCGTACCTCTGCCTTGCGCCGCTGCTGTGCCCGGCGGATGCTTTGGTTTTCTACATTGACAACCACGCCGGTGGTTCGTTTGGGAGCGGTCTGACTGCTCTGGTGCAGGCGGATGCTGTCAGTGGTAGCCCGGGTGCCGGTTTTCGCCTGCACCTTTTTCTCCGCTGTGGTTCTGGGCTGTGTATTCAAAGGAATGGCCTGGGTGCTGTCATCCCGCAGGAAGCGGTATTGGAAGAGAATGGCCGGATTTTTCCGGAATTCTTCCATATCCTGGAGCATTTCCGTAGCCGATGCATACCGGTCCCGAACCTCCAGAGCCATGCCCTTCATAATAATCTGTTCCAATCCCCCGGGAATGTTGGGATTTAAGGTAGAAGGCATAGGTGCGCCGCCGTTGATATGCTGGATGGCAACCGCCACCGCAGACTCTCCGTCATAGGGCGGCCGTCCGGTCATCATCTCGTACATGACCACGCTCAAAGAGTAAATGTCGGAGCGGTTGTCCGTATGTCCGCCTTTTGCCTGTTCCGGAGAAATATAATGTACAGAACCCAAGGCTTCCTTGGTCAGGGTATTGCTTTTATTCATCACCCGGGCAATGCCGAAGTCCATGACCTTGACAGAGCCGTTTTTCAGCACCATAACATTGTGGGGCTTGATATCCCGGTGGACGATGCCCCGGCTGTGGGCATGCTCCAGGCCCTTGGCAATCTGCATGGAAAAATGCAGGGTTTCCTTCCAGTTCAGCACGCCCTTTTTCTCCATGTACTGCTTCATGGAAATGCCGTCAATCAGCTCCATGACAATGTAGTTGGCGCTTTCCGAGGTAGAAACATCGTAGACCTGTACAATATTGGGATGACTGAGCATGGCCACAGCCTCTCCCTCTGCATGGAAGCGGCGGCGGAACTCTTCATCCCGGGCAAATTCATCTTTCAATATCTTAATCGCAACCAGCCGGTTCAGGCGATGGCAGCGAGCTTTATATACGACAGCCATGCCGCCGGTACCGATCACTTCCAGGATCTCGTACCGGTTGTCCAGCAGCCGTCCAATATATTGATCCATAAACAAGAGTAGCTCCTTTCGCGGCTATCGTCTAAATCAGCACCAGAATACTGGTCACGTTGTCCGGCGCGCCCCGGTTTTTGGCAATGTTCAGCAGCCGCCTGCAGCAGTGCTGTTTGTTGACGCCATGGACAACTTCAAACAAAATTTCCTGATCGTCCATCAGGTTGCTCAGGCCATCGGAACACAGCAGCAGGAAATCTCCCTTGCTCAGGTCCCGGTGGAAAATATCACAGGTAACCATCTGCTCCGTGCCAATGGCCCGGGTGATGAAGTTCTTGCCAGGGTAGCCCTTGGCAACTTCCGGAGTGATCTCTCCCCGGTCCACCATCATCTGCACCAGGGAATGGTCCTTGGTGATCTGCTCAATCCCGCCCCGGTTAATGCCGTAGGCCCGACTGTCACCCACATTGACAATGGTTGCCCGCTTTCCGTGAACCAGCACGGCAACCAGGGTGGTACCCATTCCGTCAAACTCTTCAAACTGTGCCGACTGGTCATACACCGTGAAATTGGCCAGCTTCACCGCACTGCGCAGCATTTGGTCAATTTTTTCTGCATCCATTCCCGGCACCCAGCAGCGGCGGATTTCTTCCGTGAAAACCTCTGCCGCCAGGGTAGAAGCGATATTGCCGGACTTGGCGCCGCCCATACCGTCACAGACCACACACAGCAGCGTGCTGCGGTCAAGCTGTTCAATTTGATAGGCGTCCTGATTTTGCTTTCGGACGCAGCCTGGATCGGTCAATCCCCAGCTTTGCATACCTCTGGCTCCTTTCGGATCTCTCTGACATGGGGGCAGAACGCTCTGCCCGGGCTGGAGCCGCTTTCGGCTCCCGGATAGAACCGTTATTGGTTCTGTTTTGTGTACTTTCTTCGCAGCTGCCCGCAGGAAGCGTCAATATCGCCGCCCAAGGTTCTGCGGACAGTGGCCGTGACGCCGCCGTCTTCCAAAGTCTTCTGGAACACCGCCACCGCTGCACGGGTACTAGGCTTCAATGGACTTTCTTCCACATGGTTCAGCGGAATCAGATTGAAATGCGCCGGCAATCCCTTCAGCCGCCGCAGCAGTTCCTGGGCATGTTCCGGCTTATCATTCACGCCGCCAATCATGGCGTATTCAAAGGATATCCGCCGGTTGGTACTTTGGTAATACCTGCGGCAGGCATCCAGCAATTCCTGGGTCGGATAGGCCTTATTCACCGGCATGATCCGGTTCCGAATCTCATCGTTGGGAGCATGAAGTGAAACAGACAGGGTCAGCTGCAATTTTTTCTTCGCCAGCTCGTCAATTTTCGGCACCAGGCCGCAGGTGGACAGGCTGATGTGGCGCATGGAGATGTTCATGCCATCCGGACTGTTCACCAGCTCCAAAAAGCGCATCACATTGTCAAAATTGTCCAGTGGCTCTCCAATGCCCATCAGCACAATATGGGAAATGGGCAGTCCAGAGTCCACCTGGGTAAACAGAACCTGATCCAGCATTTCAAAAGGCTCCAGCCGCCGCACCAGGCCGCCCAGGGTGGAAGCGCAGAAGGCGCATCCCATCCGGCAGCCCACTTCCGTGGAGATGCAGACGGTATTGCCGTAATGGTAGCGCATCAGCACCGTTTCCACGCAGTTTCCGTCAGAAAGCTCCCACAGATATTTGATGGTGCCGTCCCTCTGGGATTCCTGCTTGCGCAGCACCTGGGGGGCATGGACGGGGTAACTTTCCGCCAGACGGTCCCGCAGGGACTTGGGCAGGTTGGTCATCTCCTCATAGGAGCGGACGCCCTTATGCAGCCAGGTGTAGACCTGTTTGGCCCGGAAGGCAGGCTGTCCCAGTTCTTTCAGGATCGCCGCCAGTTCCGGCTGGGTCAGGGATTTTAGATTCATGCTTTCCTCCGCAGACGGCAGATGAAAAAGCCGTCAGTGTCATATTCTCCCGGAATCAGGGTGAGCATTCCGGTTTCGTTTTTGGGAAATACCTCAGGCAGCAGAAGCTTCTCCAGGGAAAAGTCCGGGTGCTCCGCCAGAAATGCCTGTACCACATCCTCATTTTCCCGTTTCAGCACGGTGCAGGTAGAATACAGCAGTACACCGCCGGGTTTTACATAGGATGCCTGGTTTGCCAGGATCTTTCCTTGCAGCTGGGGCAGATTTTCCAGTTCTTTCAGGTTTTTATACCGAATATCCGGCTTCTTCCGGATGATTCCCAATCCGGAACAGGGCACGTCGGCAATCACCGTATCCATAGCCCCTACCCAGGAAGCAACCTGTTCCGAAGCATCCTGCACCCGGGCTGTCAGATTGTTCAGCCCCAGGCGGGAAGCGCCATTTTCAATCAAGGCAGTTTTGTGGGGGTGAATGTCACAGGAGGTGATTTCTCCCTTCCCCTTCATTGCAATGGCCGCTGCAAAGCTTTTGCCCCCAGGGGCAGCGCAGCAGTCCAGTACCCGGGCGCCCTCTTTGGGAAGCTGGGCGCACAGAACACTGAGCTTTGCCGCCGGGTCCTGTACATAGTAAAGGCCTTCCCGGAAGGAGGGCAGATTCTCCAGATTCCCGGTGCCGGAGAGGACAAGGCAATCCGCCATCCACGGATGGGGCGCTGCGGAAACCTTCTCCTGCTCCAACCGCTTCAAAAGCCCTTCGGTGGTAGTGCGCAGGGTATTCACCTGCACCACTGTCTGGGGAGCCGCATTGTCCGCAATCAGCATTCTTTCCAGCTTTCCCTTCGGCAGATTGGCCTTCAGCAGGGAAATCAGTTCCTCCGGATGGCTGTAGCGGTCGGCATAGGATACCGGCTCTTCCAGCTGGGCAGACGATGCCCGTCGGAGCACACCGTTGACTAGTCCCGCAGCCTTGGGATTTTTGCAGTATTTCTTGGTCAGGGATACGGATTCGTTGACTGCGGCAGCGTCTGGGATTTTATCCAACTCCCGAATCTGGTACAATCCCAGATGGAGAATATCCCGCACCACCGGGTGCAGATCTTTCAATCTGCCGTTTAGCAGCTGCTTCAGATAAAAGTCCAGCTTTCCCCGGTTTTGCTGCACGCCGTAGCAAAGCCGGGTTGCCAGGGCTGCATCCCGGCTGTCCAGACGGTCCCGGCGGATATACTCTTTCAGCACGCCATTGGACCAGGCGCCCTCTCGGCGGCAGGCAATCAGCGCATTGAGCGCCGTTTCCCGGGCGCCCATTACAGCTGCAGGGGATGTCCCCGGAAGTAATCCGGCGCCGACATCCGTTTGCCGCCTTCGGCCTGCAGGGACAAAATTTCCACAGCGCCTTCGCCGCAGGCTACCAGCAGCCCGGTTTTGGTCAGGCCCAGAATCTGTCCGGGTTCACCGGCGCCTTCCGCTACACGGGTGGCATGGACTTTGAACAGTTTTCCCTGAATTTCCATGGTCGCCACCGGCCAGGGGTGCAGTCCACGGACATGGTTGTGCACCTGCTGCGCTGTTTTTGTCCAATCAATGGGGCTCATGGATTTGTCCAGCATGGGCGCATAGCTGACCTGGCTGGCATCCTGGGCTGTGCCCTTCACTTCTCCCTGGGCAAAGCGGCTCAGGGTCTTGCTCAGAAGACCCGCTCCCAGTACTGCCAGACGGTCCAGCAGTTCCCCTGCGGTTTCGTTTTCTCCGATGGGAGTCCGGGATACGTCAATGATATCTCCAGCATCCATCTCCCGGGTCAGATACATAGCGGTAACGCCGGTTTCCTCCAGGCCGTCCAGCACCGCCCACTGGTAAGGCGCAGAACCCCGGTACTTGGGCAGGATGCTGGCGTGGATGTTGATACAGCCCCGCTTGGGCACATCCAGCACCTTCTGGGGCAAAATCCGTCCGTAGGCCACCACCGCACAGATATCCGGCTGCAAATCCCGCAGCTGCTGCACCGATGCTTCCTCCCGGAAATTTTCCGGCTGGAACACGGGAATTCCGGCAGCCAGGGCTACCTCCTTTACAGGAGAACAGACCATTTTCATGCCCCGGCCCTTGGGGCGATCCGGCTGGGTATAGACCCCAACCACATCAAAACCGTCGGCCAGAATCTTTTTCAGACAGACGGACGCAATGTCCGGCGTACCCATAAACACTACACGCATGGTTTCCCTCCGAAATTGTAAGAATGGGAAGATGTTACGCTTCCTCGTCGCTGCACAGCTCTTCCTCTGTCAGGAAGCGCTCCATCACTTCGGTATACACGATGCCGTCCAGATGGTCCAGCTCATGGCAGAAGCAGCGTGCGATGATCTCTTCGCCTTCGGCTTCATACCAGTTGCCGTCCCGGTCCTGGGCGCGGACTTTGGCATACATGGGCCGCTTGACCAGGCCATATTTGCCGGGGACACTGAGGCATCCTTCTGCGCCGATCTGTTCCCCGTCGGTCTCCACCAAGGTGGGGTTGATCAGTTCCAGGATTTCTTCTCCGGTATCCACAATCACCACCCGGCGCAGAATTCCCACCTGGGGTGCAGCTAGGCCCACGCCATTGGCCTGCTCCAGGGTTTCGTGCATGTCGTCGAGCAGTCTGTGCAGCCGTCCGTCAAATTTTTCCACCGGCTTGCAAACCTTATGCAGTGCCGGTTCCTTATCTGTCAAAATCTTACGCAGTCCCATAGCGTTCCCTCTCTTTATCCGTCAAATCCGTTTACATCCACAAAAGCGTTCACGCCTTTGTTCGCTTTATCCTTACTAAACTGCACCAGAAGGTACGCCAGCAGCTGTCGCAGCTGCCTGGTCATCCGGCAGCGCAGAGTCAGCTGGTAACGAAAATGGTAGTTGATCTTCGGCATTGTACAAGGTGCCGGTCCCAATACCGTACATTGCTCCTGCTGATAGGCCGGCTGGCGCAGACAGGCTATCAAGCTGTCGCGCAGCTTTGCCGCACCCCGGAGCACCGCCACCTCTTCCTGTCCGATCAGCACCAGACTGGCAATATCGGCAAAAGGCGGGGCATTCTGCACCCGGCGCAGATTGATTTCCAAATTGTAAAACCCGTCATAATCCTGCCGGGACGCCAGCTGAATCACCTGGTGTTCCGGAACCAGGGTCTGAACCACCGCCCGGCCCGGGGTATCTCCCCGTCCGGCCCGACCCACCACCTGGGTCAGCATATTGAAGGTTGTCTCCCCTGCCCGGTATCCACCGGTGTACAGGCTCAGGTCCGCATCCAGTACCCCAACCAGGGTTACGTTGGGAAGATTCAGCCCTTTGGCAACCATCTGGGTGCCAATGAGCACCGGAATCTGTTCCTTCTGAAAGCGCTCCAGAATTTTCTCGTGGGTGTTCACCGCACTGACGGTATCCGTATCCATCCGGATGGTTTCCATCTCCGGAAACAGATACTGCAGTTCCTGCTGCACCTTCTGGGTACCGGTTCCAATGGTTTTCAGCGGTCCCCCACAGACGGGACACCGCTCCGGCACCGGTTGAGAGTGGCCGCAGTAATGGCACATCAGCCGTCCATTGGCGCTGTGGTAGGTCATGCGCACGCTGCACCGGGGACATTCCGGCGTTTTGCGGCAATCCACGCACACCAGCGCCCGGCTGTTGCCCCGGCGGTTCAGCAGCAAAATGGTCTGCTTTCCTGCCTGTCGGGTATCCACCAGCGCCTGGCGCAGGGGGATGCTCAGGGAAAGATCATTTCCCAGTTTCAGTTCTTCCCGCATATCTACAATTTCCACTTCCGGCAGCGGGCGGCCGTTGAAGCGTTCTTTCAGGGTATACAGGCGATAATCGCCATTTTTCGCCCGGTACATGCTCTCCACGGAAGGGGTAGCCGATCCCAGCAGCACCAAAGAGTGTTCCTTGGCGCCCCGGAAGATGGCCACTTCCTTGGCAGAGTACCGAGGGGAATTTTCCGATTTATAGGAATGTTCCTGTTCTTCATCCAGGATAATCAGCCCGGGGCTGCACGGGGCAAACACCGCCGAGCGGGTTCCCACCACCACTTTGGCTTCCCCGCTGCGAACCCGTTTCCACTGGTCGTAGCGTTCCGCCGCCGCCAGGCTGCTGTGCAGCACCGCCACTTGCTGGCCAAAATATGCCGCCATCAGCCCCAGCAGCTGGGGGGTCAGGGCAATTTCCGGCACCAGAAGCAGGGCGCTCTTTCCCTGCTCCAGACACTTCTGAATCAGTTTGATATACACAGAGGTCTTGCCGGAGCCGGTTACGCCATACAGCAGGGCAACGCCCGGATTGGGCAGTTCCAGCTGCTGACTCAGACCGTCCAGGCAGCTTTGCTGGTCCTGGTTCAGAATCAGAGGCCCCTCCAGCTTTGCAGGCTGGATTTCCCGGCAGCGAAGCACCGGGCGCTCGGTAAACGTCAGATATCCCAGCTTTTCCAGCCGGTTGACTGTGGCTGTGGAAGCACCGGTGAAGTAGCAGATCTCCTTCACCGCGGCGCTTCCCACGCTGCACATCAGTTCCAGCACACTTTTCTGGGCAGATGCAGATTTTGGTCTGCTCTGGGCAAAAGCCAGCGCCTCTTCCGGCGGTACTGACAGCGTGGCAATTTTCTCCGTTTTGTCTCCCAGGCGACGCAGATAGTCAGTCTGGGCAGAAATCCATTTTTTTCGCAGCAGATAGGCAAGCCCGTCAGAGAGCGACTCTTCATCAGAAATTACGGCACGTAGGCTGCTTTCCTCAGCCTGACCGCCAAGATTCTCCAAAGTCTGCAAAATGGTCAGCGCGATTTTTTGGCGAATATTTTTTTCCTTCCAGCTTTGGTCCTGTGTCAGAGAAAAGGTCTGCTTTGTCTGAAACCACAGCCCCGCTGGAAGCATGGCTCGGACGGCATCATAAAATGTGCAGAAATACCGCTCCCGCAGAAAAGCCGCCAGGCGCAGCTGCTTGTCCGTCAGAATCGGGGTTTCGTCCAGGCAAGATTCAATGGTTTTGAGTTTCTCTTCGTTTCCTTCCTCCACAGACAGGACGATGCCCTCGGTACGCTTGTTGCTGCGGCCGAAGGGCAGCTGCACCCGCTGTCCCGGAAGGATGGTCATGTTCTCCGGAATCCGGTAGGAATAGGGCTTGTCAATGGCAAAATTCGCCGCAGATACAGCAATTTTCCCAATCATAGACGCTCTCCCCAACCTTCCTCCGGATTTCCTGGAAAAATTCCAAAAATCAGTTCTTGTAAATATCCTTCACGGTGCCGGACAGCTTACCGTCAGCCACTTCCTGAATAGCCAGGGTAACGGGCTTCTCCGGCAAATCTTCCTGGAATGCTTCCGCTTCTGCGGCAATCTGGCGGGCCCGATGGGCCACCACATTCACCAGCAGGTAACGGCTGTCAACATGTTTGAGCAAATCTGCAACAGGGGGGTAAAGCATAATAAGTCCTCCAATTTCTTAGTCTGCCAAATTGGCAATGATATTCAAAATCTCATCGGCACAGCGCTCGGCATCGTCATTGACTACCACATAGTCATACCAGCTGCGCTGCTCCATTTCCCATACAGCCCGTTCCATCCGCATCTGGATCTGTTCCTCCGGGGTGTCACCCCGGCCTCTGAGCCGGCGTTCCAGTTCCTGCATGTTCGGGGGCATAATGAAAATCAACACGGCGTCCGGTGCGCTTTGCCGCACCTGCTGGGCGCCCTTGGGCTCAATGTCCAGAAGCACCGGGCCACGGGCCATCTTTTCTTCCGCCTGGGCTCGGGGGGTACCGTAGTAATTGCCCGAGTGGGCATCGTACTCCAGGAATTCTCCCCGGGCAATCATGTCTTCAAACTGCGGCTTGGTGATGAAGGTATAGTGTACGCCTTCCACCTCGCCGGGTCTGGGATCGCGGGTTGTTGCGGATACGGAGAAGGAAAAATCCGTTCTCTTTTTCATCATAATTCCCAGCACCGTCCCTTTTCCCACGCCGGAGGCACCGGAAATGACGATCAGTTTTCCTTTGCTCATGCTTCAGCCTCCTGTTCCTGGCTGCCCGTCCACCGGGCAGAAATGGTCTCTGTGGGAATGGCGGACAAAATCACATGATCCGTATCCATCAGAATCACCGCCTGGGTTTTGCGGCCGTAGGATGCGTCAATCAGCATGCCCCGCTCTCTGGCTTCCTGAATCACACGCTTGATGGGGGCCGAATCCGGCGACACAATGGCCAGCACTCTGCCCGATGCCACCATGCTGCCGAAACCAATATTGATCAGCTTCATGGCCCCTCCTTATTCGATGTTCTGGGTCTGCTCCCGGATCTTTTCCAGTTCCGCCTTGATCTCCACTACAATCCGGGCCAGGGCCACATCGGAGCACTTGGAACCAATGGTGTTGGCTTCCCGGTTCATTTCCTGAAGCAGGAAATCCAGCTTTCTGCCAATGGGGCCGCCGGTGGTAAGCATGGTGTTCATCTGCTGCAGGTGGCTGCGCAGACGCACCGTTTCCTCATCCACCGCCACCTTGTCGGCAAAAATGGCAGCCTCTGTCAGAATCCGACTTTCGTCAATGGCGGTATTGGCCAGCACTTCTTTCAGCTTGTTTTCCAGCCGGGTGCGGTAATCCGCCACGGTCTGGCCGCTGCCAGCTTCCACCTGAGAAACCAGTTCCAGGATGGTATTTCCCCGGCTGCGCAGGTCATTCTCCAGGGCCAGGCCTTCGGTTGTACGCATGGTGTCATAGTTTTGAAGAGCCAGACGGACAACTCCCATCAGATCGGACAGCAGCTGCTCTTCATCCACCTGCCCCCGCTCTACGGTAAATACCTCCGGCATCCGGGACAGCAGCGACACGCTGATATCATCCCGAACACCATACTGGCTCACCATCTTCTGCATAGCTGCCAGATATCCTTCTACCATTGCCTCATTCAGCGTCACCTGCACATCGGCAGCGCTTTCCGAGCGAACGGAAATGTACACATCCACCTTACCCCGGGTAATGGTGGCCTTCACCGCCTGCTTTACCGCGTCCTCACCAAAGGTCAGGCTGCGGGGGAGTTTGACGTTGCAGTCTAAGTACCGGTTATTGACGGAGCGCAGCTCTACGGTAAATTCCCGGCCGTTCACCGTCTCCACCGCCCGGCCGTAGCCGGTCATGCTTTTAACCATGGTTTTCTTCCTCTCTTATCCTGGCCCTGGGCTGGAATGCTTCCACCAAAGCCGTAATGGTATAACCCAAATTCTGTTTTTTGACCACAGTCCGGTCATAGAGCACCACCATGGCCACGCCCAAGACAAAGCCCAGGCAGCCAGCCACGGCGCCCCAGTTTCCCGCCAGTGTTCCCAGGTAATACCCCAGGAAGAACAGCACCAGCGGCAGAACGTACAAAACAAAAGCCGCTTTCAGCACGGGGCCGGTCTGGGATTCCACCCGAACCAGGTCTCCCCGTCCGGCGCCGATGGGGTTGTCCGCAGTGAAAACCACCGCTTCCTTGGCAGCGCCGCATCCGGAACACTTGTGACAGTCTCCGGAGCAGGCGCTTTCCCGGACGTGGACAACCAGCGCCGTGCCGTTATCGTAGGTTTCCTTCACCCTTACAACCTGTTCCATGTTAGCCTCCCTGAAGCTGAACCATGGCCGAAACCGAGTTGGTCTTCAGAGCGCCAACGCCTTCAAATCCATCTGCAAACCGGATATTGGCCTTGTAAGTTGCAGTACCCACTTCGGCGTTGGTAAAGTCTACCTCAACCACAATATCCTCTTCTGTCAGTTTGCTGATCTGACCAACGGGGCCGCGAACCTTCACCGTCAGATTGGCGTTGATGATTTCCGCCTCCATGCCTTCCGGCAGGTTGATGATCTGGAACTGATCGATGGTAAATTCTCTGCTGACCAGATCGGTAAAGCTGACGATGACCTTGGCCTCGGTAACACCGGTCTGGTTGGTCACGCCTTCCGGCAGATTGATGGGGAAGGTCAGTTCATTGCTGTTTCTGTCCAGTTCTGCCAGGTTGATGGTGGAAATGGAGTAGGTATCTCCCAGTTCCGCCAGCACCGCCTCACCGCCGGAGACCCGGATGGTGGCAGGAGAAATGGTGATGTTTGTATTCTGGGCCGTTGCACCGCCGCCATAGATCACATCCACCGCCAGCTTCATCTCCTGAATCCGCTGAATCTGCATATCCAGCCGGACTTCTTCCACGCTGGTCAGAATCTGCTCGGCATCCACCGGTTCTCCGTTCGCATCACACAGAGTATAGCGGAAGCTCTGGCTGATGGACTCCACCTGCTCGGACAGGTCAATGTCAATCTGGGCATGGTCAATCTGATCCACCACAGAGGCAGGGCCTGCCAGGGTGATCACAGGGTTGTCCAGCACTGCGTTTTCCGTATCGTAGATATAGTTTTCCGAGCGGGTACCGGTCCAGTTGATAATGACCGGTACTTCCTTGGTCCTGCGATAATCCACGCTGATGTAAATTTCCGTAGGATTCCGGGAAAGCACCGTAATAGCGCTGCTGGATACATCAGTAGGATACACCGGCGTATATTGCAGGCGGATATTCTCCCCTGGCTCTTTGATATTGGAAATGTCCACCTTTACGGTCAGATTGTTGCTGGTGCTGAGCTTATTCAGCTCTCCCCGGCTGCCGGATAAATGCAGCGATACAGCATCTGCGGATTTTTCCGTAATCATCAGGTTTCGCTCGTTGAGGATGGCCTCGCCTTCCATGACCACCGGAATATTATAGTAGGTTCTGTCATCCTTCTGGCTGACGGTGGTCACCACATACATCCACAAACCAAAGGCAACCGCCACGGACAGCAAGACGGAATAGAGTTTATTCTTTCTCATTTGCGTCGTCCTCCTTGCCCTTGCGGATCAGCTTATCCCGCATCCGTTCCAGGAGATTACCCTGGTTTTCCTCTTTCTGTCCCGGAACCAGCTCATTATGCAGCAGCTTGTCCAGCGTCTGGGGGGCCAGATGCCGCTTCAGCATGCCGCCCACTGCCACGGAAATGGCACCGGTTTCCTCGGAAACCACCACCACCACCGCATCGGAAACTTCGCTGGTTCCCACGGCGGCGTGGTGTCTGGTTCCCAGTTCTTTGGGCATGTTGGGATTTTTGGACAAGGGCATGACACATCCGGCGTAGGCGATTCTGCCTTCGCGGATAATCAAAGCTCCATCATGCAGAGGGGAATTGTGAAAGAAGATATTGCGCAGCAGCGGATCAGAAACCTGGGCATCGATCTGCGTGCCGGTTTTATAGTATTCGCTCAAGTGCTGCTCCCGGGCAAAGACGATCAGCGCGCCTACCTTATCCCGGCTCATGATTTCACAGGCCCGAACCGTCTGGGTAATCACCGTTTCCATTTCCTGAACCGGCTTGGAACCGCCCAGGAAATCCGGCAGCCGGACGCTTCCCAAATGATCCAGCATCCGGCGCAGCTCCGGCTGAAACAGCACCACAAAGGCCAGCAGACCGATGGCCAGCAGCTGGCTGAGCAGCCAGTTGAGGGTGTACAGGTGCATAACGTCCGTTGCCCAGGCAACCAGTACCAGCAATACCACGGTACGTGCCAGTCGCATAATGTGCGGAGTCCGCAGCAAGGGCAGTAATTTATAGATGATAAACGCAACTACGATGATATCCAGGTAGTCGCTCCATTGCATACTCAGAATGGTTTGGGTGAATCCCTGTATGGCTTCCATCATGCATATTCCCCTTTTATGTCAACTCTTCCACAGCGCACAATGCGCTATCGTATATTAGCCTATTATCTGTACTATTATAGCGAATCCCATGACCATTGGCAATAGACATTCTGTAAAAATTTTATTTCCGGAATCCCCGTATTTTGGAAACCGCGCGTATCAGCGCATCCGTCTGGGCATCGGAAGCATCATATCCGAAGCTGATCCGCACCGTTCCGGTTTCCAGGGTTCCGGCGCTGCGGTGAGCAAACGGCGCACAGTGCAGACCCGCCCGAACTGCGATTCCCTGCCGGCCCAAAATCTCGGCTGCTTCCTCACAGTCCATCCCCGGCAGGAAGGATACGGTGGCTGCCTGATGTTCCCCGGCAAATACCTGCATTCCCGCCCGTTCCAGTCCGGCGATGCAGCGACCCAGCTGTCGGTGTTCCCGCTGGAAAATACTTTGGGTACCCATTCGCTGCACAAAGGCCATTCCTTCTGCCAAACCTGCATAGCCTGGTACATTCAAAGTACCAGCCTCCAGCCGCTCCGGCAGATCTTCCGGCATGGTCTGCTGAATGGAAGCACTGCCGGTTCCCCCAAACAGCAAGGGCTGGGCAGTATCCGCACATAGCAGCAGTCCGGTTCCCTGGGGGCCCAGCAGTCCTTTGTGCCCCGGCATGGCAATGAAGCTGGCCCCCAATTCTGTCAGGCTGACCGGCAGGGTTCCGGCTGACTGGGCAGCATCCAGAATATACGGAACCCCCCGCATCCGGCACAGCTGCGCCAGTTCCCGCACCGGCAGCACATAGCCGAACACATTGGAAACGTGGGTAAACACCGCCGCATCCGCCCCCTGTTTCAGCGACCGGTCAAAGGCGTCCAGGGTATCCTTCCAGTCAAACAGTTTCTCCCCGGCGACGGTAATCTTCGCCCCCAGGGCGTGAAGGGGACGTGTCACCGCATTGTGCTCAAATCCCGAGACAATCACCCTTCCCCCAGGTTTTACCAAGGAGCGGATGGCAATATTCAGTCCATGGGTGCAGCTGTTGGTCAAAACCACCTGCTCCGGCTGGCAGTCAAACAGCGCTGCCGCCACTTCCCGGCAGTGGTACACCTGCCGGGAAGCTTCCAATGCTGCATCATACCCGCCTCGACCGGGATTGGCGCAGGTTCGCAGCGCCCGGTTGACCGCCCGATACACCGATGGTGGTTTGTGAAAGGAGGTAGCGCCGCTGTCCAGATAGATCATGTCTGCTCCACTTCCTCCATCAGGCCCTCACCCTTCTGCCGGTACGTCCGGCGCATGGGTATCTTTCCCCGCTTCAGCAATTCCTGCACAGCGGCGATATTTTTCGTCCAAATCCGCAGCGCATAGCCGCATCCCTGTTCTTCCATCCACCTGGGGGTACGCTGCAGGGTACAGCGGACGCCATTTCCGCCCAGCAGCCGCTCTGCTCTTTGGGCAAAGGTGACGGAGCGAAAGGTAATATAATAGTAATTCATCGGCAAAACCTCCCGGCACAATCTATGCCGCCATGGGAAAAAGTGTGCCGATGCGCCGCCCTTCCCCTATTTTTGCCAAAAGAAAACGGACGCAGTTTGTTCTGCATCCGTTTTTCCTTATTCTTCCAGCAGGCACACCGCATGGCAGGCCATGCCTTCTCCAGTGCCGGTAAAGCCCAGCTTTTCCTCGGTGGTAGCCTTTACATTGACCCTTCCCGGCGCAAGCTCCAGACAGCGGGCAATGTTCTTCTCCATCTGCAAAATGTGATCCTTCAGCTTGGGCCGCTGGGCAATCATGGTCACATCAATGTTGCTGATCCGATATCCGGCAGCTTTTACTTTGTGACCCACAATTTCCAGCAGTTTCTGAGAGTCCGCACCCTTGTATTTGGGGTCCGTGTCCGGAAAATGCCGACCAATATCTCCCAGGCCTGCGGCTCCCAACAAAGCGTCGGAAACCGCGTGCAGCAGTACATCCGCATCACTGTGCCCGTCCAGGCCCTTTTCATAGTCAATTTTCACACCGCCCAGGATCAGATCC
Source organism: uncultured Oscillospiraceae bacterium (assembly GCA_944387145.1). Lineage (GTDB taxonomy): Bacteria > Bacillota > Clostridia > Oscillospirales > Oscillospiraceae > Faecousia. The sequence goes on from CALXDU010000040.1 coordinate 16,847, forward strand.
CGTCCTTCCACCAGTCGGTGCACATCGTATCCATGTCCGATTCTCATTTGGTTTCCTCCAGCAGCATTTGGGCAATTTTCAAGTCCATGGGCGTGGTCACCTTCAGATTGCGCTCGTCCCCCTCCACAATCTTGACCCGCATTCCCATCTGTTCCACAGCAGAGCAGTCATCGGTAACCTGCAGCTGCTCCTGCTCCACCTTTTTCAGAGCGCCCCGCAGCAGATCAAAGTCAAAGACCTGGGGTGTCTGTACCGCATACAATTCCGAACGGTCAGGAGTTGTTTTTACCACACCGCCTTGGACTACCTTGATCGTATCCTTCACCGGGATAGCAGGAGCCGCTGCGCCGTAGGTATTGGCTGCGCGAATTACCCGGTCGATCAGCTGCCAGGAAACCAGAGGTCTGGCACCGTCATGGACGGCGACCAGCTGTACTTCTCCGGAAAGGGCATTCAGTCCCAGATGGACGGACTCCTGGCGGCTGCTGCCACCAGCCACCACAGCCTTGACTTTGTCCATTCCCGAGCAAAGGCTTGTAATGGGCAGAATCAGATCCTGCCGGGTTACCACCACGATTTTCTTCACCGCATCGCATTCCTGGAAGGCACGGACCGTCCGGGCAATCATCGGCTCCCCTGCCAAGGGCGCCATCACCTTGTCAATGCCGCCCATCCGGGAAGCGCTTCCGGCTGCCACAATCACCACGCCGCAGGTTTTCAGGGGCAGCAGCTTCCGGGCAGGGCGGGTAATTTGGGTAATGTCCATAGCTTACAGCTCCTTTACCAGTTTCTTGTAGAAATCGCCCCGAACCATGAAATTTTTGAACTGATCAAAGGCAGCACTGGCAGGGCTCATCAGCACCACGTCACCGGGCTTCGCCGCCTGGGCTGCTGCCCGGACCGCCGGTTCAAAGCTGCCGCAGTCTACAATCTCCAATGCGGACGGGTCGTACTGCGAACAATTTACCACAGCCTGACGGATTTTTTCTCCAGTGGCACCGCCCAGGAACAGTTTTTTTACATGGACGCAGATCTCCGGGCCAAGTACGTCATAGGGAATGTGCTTGTCATAGCCGCCGGCAATGAGGATCACTTTCTCCGGGAAGCTGCGCAGTCCGGCGATTGTGCGGCTGGGAGACGAGGCGATGGAGTCATTATAGAATTTCACGCCATCTTTCACCCGCACCAGCTCAATCCGGTGTTCTACGCCGCCAAAGGTTTTTGCAACCTGGCGTACAACCTCATCTTCCACCAGGCCCTCCACCATGGCGATGGCAGCCATATAGTTTTCCACATTGTGGACGCCAGGAATGAGAATATCCGCAACCGGAAGCACCGGCCGGCCCTCCCGGTAAATAATCCCCTCTTTCAGGGAAACATAGCCATCCCCTTGCCGGGAGAAGAAGCGGGTAGTTCCATTGCCCCGGAAAGAGGCAGTGATTGCATTGTCCCCATTCAGAACCAACAGGCCCTGGGAATCCTGATAGCGGAAAATATTTTTCTTTGCCTCCACATACTCTTCCATATCCTTGTGGATATCCAGATGGTTGGGGGCCAGATTTGTAATCAAGGCACGCTCCGGGCTGCGGGTCATATCCATCAGCTGGAAGGAGCTGAGCTCCACTACGGCATAATCTTCCTTCTGCATTTTCCGGACCAAAGGAAGCAGGGGTGTTCCGATGTTTCCTCCCAGCCATACCATTTTTCCTGCCGCTTTGAGCATTTCCGCAATCAAAGTGGTGGTTGTGGTCTTGCCGTCAGAACCGGTTACCGCAATCAGGTGGCATGGACAGACCTCGAAGAAGACTTCCATCTCCGAGGTAATCTGGGCGCCACGACTGCGCAGGGCAACAATCGCCGGATTTCCCGGATGCATACCCGGTGTACGGAAGACAACGTCCGCCTCCACGCCCTCCAGATAATCTTCGCCAACATGGAGCTTGCAGCCCATTTTTTCCAGCTGCAAAACCTCCGCATCCAGATTCTCCCTGGGGGTTTTGTCACAGCCAACCACGCTGCATCCAAACTCCAGCAGCAGACGAACCAACGGACGATTGCTGACGCCCAGGCCCAAAACTGCTACTTTTTTATCCTTCAGGGATGTAAAATATCGTTCAAAAGCAGAAATCATGATTTCCCTCATTTCCCAAACAATTCAGGCATCGTAGCCTTAAAATAGTATATACACTTCGGAAAGATTTTTCAAGACATTTGACAATTTGCCCTCTTTGCAGTACAATATTTCCGCAACCGGATCGGACAGCCGCGGATGGAAGCCGAAAGGCTCCAGATGAGGAAAGTCCGGGCTCCACAGGGCAGGGATAACGGGTAATGCCCGCCGGGGGTGACCCCAGGACAAGTGCAACAGAGAGATACCACCGCAGGCGCATCCTGCGGCCAGGGTGAAAAGGTGCGGTAAGAGCGCACCCGGCCCATGGTAACATGGGTTTTACGCTGTAAACTCTATCCCGGAGCAACGCCGTGGAGGAACGTATGGTTTGCCCGACCGTTCCGAGGAGGCGGCTTGACCCTTTGGGCAACCAAAGGGCTAGATAGATGGCTGTCAAGACAGAACCCGGCTTATAGATCCGTGTTGCGCAAAAAGCACCGCCGATGGCGGTGCTTTTTGCGTTTTGTCTTTCCAGCAAATAGGAAAAAGTCCCCCAGCCATTGGCTGGGGGACAAAATCCCAAAGGATCAGAAATTACTCGGTGATCTCGGTAACAACGCCGGAACCAACGGTACGGCCGCCTTCACGGATAGCGAAACGCAGGCCCTTCTCGATAGCGATGGGGGTGATCAGCTCAACGTTCAT
>CALXDU010000041.1 GCA_944387145.1 uncultured Oscillospiraceae bacterium
GGAAGTAGCGAACCGGCCGCCGTCCAGCTGAATCATGGGACGGATATCCGGCGGAATCACCGGCAGCACATCCATAATCATCCAGCTGGGCTTGTTGCCGGATTCCCGGAAGGCTTCCACCACTTCCAGACGCTTTACAAGACGCAGCTTTTTCTGGGCGGAGGCGTTCTTCAGCTCTTCCCGCAGCTGATGGCTCAGCTGCTCCAGATCAATCTGCTCCAGCAGCTCCTTGACGGCTTCTGCGCCCATGCCGGCTTTGAAGTCGTCTTCGTACTTTTCCCGCATATCCCGGTATTCCTTCTCGGTGAGCACCTGGCATCTTGCCAAAGGTGCATCGCCGGGATCGGTTACGATATAGGAGGCAAAGTACAGCACTTTCTCCAGAATCTTGGGAGAAATATCCAGAACCAGGCCCATCCGGGAGGGAATGCCCTTAAAATACCAGATGTGGCTGCAGGGAGCGGCCAGCTCAATGTGGCCCATACGCTCCCGGCGCACCTTAGCTTTGGTAACTTCTACGCCGCAGCGGTCGCAGATCTTGCCCTTGTACTTGATCTTCTTGTACTTGCCGCAGTGGCACTCCCAGTCCTTCTGGGGTCCGAAGATCCGTTCGCAGTACAGGCCGTCCCGCTCAGGCTTCAGGGTACGATAGTTGATGGTCTCCGGCTTCTTGACCTCGCCGTAGGACCACTGCCGGATCATCTCCGGAGAAGCAATGCCAATTTTAATGGCATCAAAGGTGGCATCTGCCATGTTTCAGCCTCCTTATTCTTCGTTGTCGTCGGCATCCATGCCGTCGAACACATCCATGATATCCTCAGGGCTGTCCTCGTCAATCACAAAGCCAGCCTCCAGCACCTCGTCGGTGGAGCCGACAACCACTTCGCTGTCGTTATCGGCGCTGTAGACGATCTCATCATCATCGTCGTCTTCCTTCAGTTCGATTTCGTTGCCGTTTTCATCCAGCACGCGAATATCCAGACACAGAGCCTGCAGTTCCTTGACCAGAACCTTGAAAGACTCAGGAACACCGGGCTTGGGAATGTTGGCGCCCTTGACGATGGCTTCGTAGGTCTTGACACGACCGGTAACGTCGTCGGACTTCACCGTCAGGATTTCCTGCAGGGTGTAGGCCGCGCCGTAAGCCTCCAGGGCCCAGACTTCCATTTCGCCGAAACGCTGACCGCCGAACTGGGCCTTGCCGCCCAGAGGCTGCTGGGTAACCAGTGCGTAAGGACCGGTGGAACGAGCGTGAATCTTATCGTCAACCAGGTGGTGCAGTTTCAGGTAGTAGGGGTAACCAACGGTAACCAGGTTATCGAAGGGTTCGCCGGTACGGCCATCGTAGAGGATGGTCTTGCCGTCTTCCCGCAGACCAGCCAGTTTCAGGGTATCCCGGATATCCTTCTCGTTGGCACCGTCGAATACGGGGGTGGCAACGTGCCAGCCCAGTGCCCGGGCAGCGTAGCCCAGGTGAACTTCCAGCACCTGACCGATGTTCATACGGGAAGGCACGCCCAGGGGGTTCAGAACCACATCCAGAGGAGTACCATCGGGCAGGAAGGGCATATCCTCTTCCGGCAGAACCCGGGAGACAACACCCTTGTTACCGTGACGACCGGCCATCTTATCGCCCACGGAGATCTTACGCTTCTGGGCAATGTAGACACGGACGGACTTGGTAACGCCGGGAGCCAGCTCGTCGGAGTTCTCCTTGGTGAAGACCTTGACGTCCACCACGATGCCGCTTTCGCCGTGAGGCACCTTCAGAGAGGTGTCACGGACTTCTCTTGCCTTCTCACCGAAGATGGCACGCAGCAGGCGCTCTTCGGGGGTCAGTTCGGTTTCGCCCTTGGGGGTAACCTTACCGACCAGGTAATCACCGGAGCGAACCTCGGCACCGATGCGGATGATGCCGTTTTCGTCCAGATCCTTCAGGGTATCTTCACCAACGTTGGGAATATCCCGGGTGATTTCTTCCGGTCCCAGCTTGGTATCCCGGGCTTCGGTCTCGTGCTCCTCGATGTGGATGGAGGTGAACACGTCCTCCCGGACCAGACGCTCGTTGAGCAGAATGGCGTCTTCGTAGTTGTAGCCTTCCCAGGTGACGAAGCCGATCAGCACGTTCTTACCCAGGGCAACCTCACCGCCGGAGCAGGAGGGGCCGTCGGCAATGATCTGCTCGGTATCCACCCGCTCGCCAACCACCACGATGGGCCGCTGGTTGATGCAGGTGCCGGCATTGCTGCGGGCAAACTTGGTCAGACGGTGGGTGCAGGTTTCGCCGTTGTCATACTTGACGGTAATGCAGTCAGCGGAAACAGCGGTGACAGTACCGGACATCTTGGCCTTAATGCAGACTTCGGAGTCCACAGCGGCCTTGTGCTCAATACCGGTAGCGACCACAGGGGGTTCGGTGGTCAGCAGAGGCACAGCCTGACGCTGCATGTTAGCGCCCATCAGAGCACGGTTGGCGTCGTCGTTCTGCAGGAATGGAATGAAAGAAGTCGCAATGGAAATCATCATTCTGGGGGACACGTCGATATAGTCGATCATGTTCCGGTCCACTTCGATGATCTCGTTGCGGTGACGGCAGGTAACACGGGCATTGACCAGACAGCCGTTTTCGTCCAAGGGTTCGTTGGCCTGACCGATGTAGAAGTCATCTTCCACGTCGGCGGTCATGTATTCCACGTCCTTGGTCACAAAGCCGGTAGCCTTGTCAACCTTGCGGTAGGGAGCCTCGATAAAGCCGTACTCATTGATCTTGGCAAAGGTTGCCAGATAGGTAATCAGGCCGATGTTGGGACCTTCAGGGGTCTCGATGGGGCACATACGGCCGTAGTGGGTGTAGTGAATGTCTCGGACATCGAAGGAAGCCCGGTCACGGCTCAGACCGCCGGGGCCCAGAGCGGACAGACGGCGCTTGTGAGTCAGCTCGGCCAGAGGGTTGTTCTGGTCCATGAACTGAGACAGGGGGCTGGAACCGAAGAATTCCTTGATAACTGCGGTAACAGGCCGGATGTTAATCAGGCTCTGGGGGGTGACAGCGTCCATATCCTGAACCGTCATGCGCTCCCGGATCACCCGATCCAGACGGCTGAAGCCAATCCGGAACTGGTTCTGCAGCAGTTCGCCCACGCAGCGCAGACGACGGTTGCCCAGGTGGTCGATATCGTCAGGAGTACCGATGCCCATGGCCACGCAGTTGAGGTAGTTGATGGAAGCCATGATGTCATCGACAATGATGTGGTTGGGGATCAGGTCATTGATCCGCTCGGCAATGGCATCCTTCCAGCCGTCGGCAGGAACGGTTTCCAGCATTTCCTTCAGCACCGGGAAGTAAACCTTCTCATTGATGCCGTACTCAGCAGGATCGAAGTCCACGAAGCCTGCCATATCCACCATGTTGTTGGAGAAGACCTTGACGGTGCTGTCGCCAACCTTGACCACGGCTTCGCTGACACCCTTGCTGCTCAGCTCGTGGGCCTTGGTGCGGGAGATGAACTCGCCGGGCATGACCAGGATTTCGCCGGTCATGGGATCGGCAATGGGCTCGGCAGCTTCCTGACCGGACAGCCGGCTCCAGATATCCATTTTCTTGTTGAACTTATACCGGCCGACTCTGCTCACATCGTAGCGGTGGGCATCAAACAGCAGTCCCTCCAGATGGGCAGTGGCAGTCTCCACCGTGGGAGGCTCGCCGGGACGCAGACGGCGGTAGATTTCCAGCAGGGACTCTTCCCGGGTCTTGCAGGCGTCCTTTTCCAGGGTAGCCAGAATCCGCTCGTCCTCGCCGAACAATGCCTTGATCTGCTCGTCGGTCTGAACGCCCAGAGCACGGATCAGGCAGGTGATGGGCAGCTTCCGGTTCTTATCGATACGGACCCAGAATACATTGGAGTTGTCGGTTTCGTACTCCAGCCAGGCGCCCCGGTAAGGAATCACCGTAGCGGTGTAGGTGTGCTGGTCCGCCTTGTCCACCTCGTGGCCGTAGTACATGCCAGGGCTGCGGACAATCTGGGAAATGATAACACGTTCGGCGCCGTTGATCACAAAAGTGCCGCCGTTGGTCATCACAGGGAAATCGCCCATAAAGATTTCCTGCTCTTTGATTTCGCCGGTTTCGGTGTTGCGCAGGCGAACCCGAACCTTAATGGGCTTGGCAAAGGTGGCATCGCGCTCTTTGCATTCCTCGATGGTGTACTTGGGCTTGTCTTCCATGGTGTAATCCAGGAAGCTCAGCTCCAGCTTGCCGGAGAAATCCGAAATCGTGCCCACATCCCGGAACACCTCCCGCAGGCCTGTTTCCAGGAACCACTGGTAGGAGTCCTTCTGGATCTTCAGCATGTTGGGAATTTCCAGGATTTCTTCATACTTTGCGTAGGATTTACGCATGGTCTTGCCGAACATTACGTCCTTGACCATTGCCATATGGATCATCACAGCCTTTCTTCCGAATGTGTGTTACTTACGATACGCCAGGGTTCGTTGTCATTTTTATCAAACTTGATACTTGACACAACCCTGTTCCTGTGGTAAAATGACGGTGTTGGATAGGATAGCCACACTTGGGCATAATACCACAGTATGGACTATCATTTTATCATTACAGGTTGCATTTGTCAATGAATATTTTCCACAATTCCGGGGCTTGCGCCTCGTTTTTTTATGCTTTTTTTGACAGATGCTTCCAACTCCTCGCAATTTTCCCTTTTGCCAGGTATTTCTGCCGGGATCTGGCAGTATCCAACAAAGACTGGAGGAATTTTTCATGTATTTTGCTCAATACGATTCTCCCCTAGGTCAGCTGCTGCTTTCCTGCCAGGAAGATGCTCTCACCGGTATCTGGATGGACCGGATGCTTCCTCAGCCATCTGCTGCCCATCCCCTGCTGGAAGAAACCGCCGCCTGGCTGGACGATTACTTTCAGGGAAAGAATCCAGCCATTTCCCTCCCCCTGGCGCCGGAAGGCACGGTATTTCAAAAATGTATCTGGGACATTCTTCTGACCATCCCCTACGGAACTACCTGCACCTACGGCGAAGTTGCCGCAGAAGCGGCCCGTCGTTTAGGCAAAGCCAAAATGTCTGCCCAGGCCGCAGGCGGCGCCATCGGCCGCAACCCCATCAGCATTCTGATTCCCTGTCACCGGGTGGTGGGCGCCAATGGCAGTCTCACCGGTTACGACGGAGGACTGGAGCGGAAGCTATGGCTGCTGCACCACGAAGGACTGACCCAATTTCATATGTAAATGCACAAACCCGCAGAGCATTGCTCTGCGGGTTTCACTCATATTTTCTTAGTAAGTAGCCCCCAGATCGTTGTAGAAGGCAAACATTTCCTCTTCCGTGTCAAAGTTGGCAACGTACATCTGATTTGCCATGGCGCCGGAGAGCGCATCGGGAATCCGTCCCCACATAACCATTTTCTGACCGTACTTCATCATCACTTCGTAATCATCCAGCCGGTAACTCCGTCCGTCCCGACGTCCGTAGAAGGCGCAGTAGTGGTGATTGCCGGTACCCTTGGTGTCCCGGTCAAAGGCCACCATATCCGCCCAGATTTTGTAGACATCGGTTTCCTGGGAATAGTTGTACATTTCCGGAGTGTAGCCGCCGGCAGGACGCATATTGACCTCCAGGCCCAGCACATCACCTTTCTTGCCCAAGCCTTCCTGATCTTCGTTCAGTACGAAAAATTCCAGGTGGATAAACCGGCTCTTGACGCCGAAGGCAGCAATGGTCCGCAGGCCCGCATCCCGGATTTTCTCCGGCAGTTCCTTGACCAGATAGTAGATGGAATCGCCGCCGCTGTTGACAATGTCCATCAGCGACCAGGGGGTGACGTTGCCGGACTCAAAGAGTACATTGCCCTGAGAGTCCACAATGCCGTCGTAGGTCTGGACATAGCCATTGACATATTCTTCCATAATATATACGGCACTGTCTTTGGTGCTGATAAACCATCTTACATCGTCATCGCAGGTCAGCTTGTATGTATTGTTGGCGCCCACACCATTGTCCGGCTTTACCACCACCGGATAGCCCACACTGTGGGCAAACTCCAGACAGTCGTCCAGGCCTTCCACCAGGTGGTAGCGAGCCGTGGGAATGCCAGCCTTGGCATAGTACTGCTTCATCACGGACTTGAACTTGATTTTGTCCATCTCGTCAAGCTTGGGACCAGTTGTAATATTGAACTCCGTCCGCAGCCAGGCGTCCCGCATGAGCCAGTATTCGTTATTGGATTCCAGCCAGTCGATTTTGCCGTACTTGAAGGTAAAGAAGGCAACTGCCTTGAATACCTCGTCGTTATTTTCCAGGCTGCTTACCTTGTAGTATTCGTGCAGAGAATCCTTCAGTTCCTGCAACAGGCCATCATACGGGCAGTCGCCGATGCCCAGAACCCGCATGCCGTTGTTTTTCAGTTCCCGGCAGAATTTCCAGTAGGTCATGGGGAAATTCGGGGAGATAAATACGAAATTTTTCATAGTAGATTGCTCCTTTTCTCTCTTTTCTGTTCCAAAAGTCCCCGGTTATCCCAAAAACCAGGGCAGATAGGTCTGCACCATTTTATACCACCAGGGCCAGTCATGGTTTACATCATAGCCCCAGTATTCAAACCGGGTGTGAATCCCCTTCTGGCAGCATACCGTGTCCAGCCAGCGGGTGGATTCCAGCAGGGGCTCTTCCCAGGCTCCCTGGCCGCAGACAATCAGGCTCTTCTGGCTGTTATAGATTCCCTTATAGTAGTGGTCATCGGGCATATTCTGCAAATACAGGCAGGGACAGTTGGCATAAACCAGTTCGTCGCAGTAATCGCCAAAGAATTCCTTATTGTCGTACAATCCGGAAATGGCAAAGCAGCTGTCAAACAGGTCCGGCCGACGATAGTACAGGTTCGCCGCATGCATGGCACCCATGGAGCAGCCGAAGGTGAGAATTCCCTGGTCGTACCCATTTGCCATTCCCGCCAGATGACGGATGGTGGGAACCATTTCCTCTACCACATAGTGATACCATTTTTCGTGATTTTCAATACGCCAGCGATTGTCTGCACCGATGGCAGCCCAGGCCTCGTTGTCGATGGTATCAATGGCGAACACCATGCACTTCCCCTCTTCAATCCAGGGTGCCCAATAATCTACCATATGAAAGCTTTCAAAGTCCCAGAACCGCCCCGCCTGGCAGGGAATGAACAGCACCGGTTTTCCGCCGTGACCGTAAACCTTGAACTCCATTTCCCGGTTCAGATAGCCGCTCCAATGTTTTTCGTACCGAATTTCCATGTGATCCTCTCCTGAATGTATTGTTTCTTCTTATAATCCCAGGCATTCCATAAATACTGGAATCCGCTGTTCCCAGGAAGCTTCGCAGTGACTGCCTCCCGGAACAATCCGCAGTGCCAGATTCACCCGCTTGGTCAGCAGCAGGTGGGCCGTGGAAATCATGGATTCCTGGGTTGCCGCGTGGTTGAACATTTCCAGCTCGCCGTAGTCCATATACAGCGTGGTATCCCGGCGAATGTGGGCCCGGGCCACCATTTCCAGCACCTTTCCAGGCGCCACCCACAAACTTGGAGACAGGCAAGCGCCCCGCTGGAAAACATGGTTGTATGCGCACACGCCGTACAGCGCCATCAGGCCGCCCATGGAGGAGCCTGCCAAAATGGTATTTTTCCGATCCGGAAGGGTGCGCAGCTGCTGGTCAATGGCAGGTTTGAGTTCCTTGACCATCCAGTTCATCATCACATTACCCTTGCCCTTGATGGTTCCGTGCTCGGAGTTGGTGTAGGTAAGAGGCGAATATTCCACCAGCCGGCGGTTGCCCTGGTGGTTGCACTCCACTCCCACCACAATGAGCTGTTTCTCACTTTCCTGCAAATATCGATTCATGCCCCAGGACTTTCCGAAGGTGGCATCTTCGTCAAAAAATACATTGTGCCCGTCAAACATATACATTACGGGATACCGCCGTTCCGGCTCTGTTTCATAAGAGTCCGGCAGGTAAATAAATACCCGGCGGGACTGTTCCCCGGACAGCTTGGGGATCATCACGTCCCATTTGATAACCATTATGCGATTTCCTCCCAAAAAAGAAGGGTTTCCCCCTGAGATGAAGTATAGTATAATTCCCGAAATTGCCCTTGTCAACATGCCTGGGCAGAAAAAGTGCTTTTCTATCAAAAACATACGCCTATATCAGGCGGACATTTTGCAAATTATATAAAAATTGCGCCTGTCCCAAAGGACAGGCGCAACACAAATCTTAACTTGCTTACTTGGCGAACACGCGCTTCAGCTGGACAAACCGGGGCAGGCCATCTTCCTTGACCATGCCGCTCTCGCCCTGAATCAGGGGCAGACAGTAGTCGATGAAGCCCTGGTTGACGCCGTTGCCGGCCTCGTTGATCCACTCCAGGGGAACCTTCTTCTCGGTGTTGGCAACCAGGCTCAGGTCGAACAGTTCGGGCTCGCACTTGTAGCCGTTTTCGTCACGGGTGCACTTGAAGCCAACCATCTTGTCGGTCATACCGGCAACAGCGGACTCAACCGCAACCTTACCGGACATGAAGGACTCGGCAATGTCGGTGCCGGAAGCGCAGTGAGCAGCGCAGCGCTGCAGCAGGCTCAGCTCGATGGGTCGAACCTTCACGCCGCCCATCTCAGTCTTGATGATGTCGGTCAGACGAGCAGCCAGACCGCCCAGCTGAGCATGGCCGAAGCCGTCGGTGCCGGAGGTCTTTGCCTCGGAAACGAAGGTACCGTCAGCGTAGTGGATGCCCTCGGACACAGCCACCAGGCAGTTCTTCTTCTCAGCGTAGACCCGCTTTACATCGGCGATGAACTGATCCATGTTGAAGTCCACCTCGGGCAGGTATACCAGATCGGGACCGTCGCCCTTGACATTGGCCAGAGCAGCAGCGGCGGTCAGCCAGCCGGCATGACGGCCCATGCACTCGATAACGGTGACCATACCGGTGTCGTACACCTGGCAGTCACGGCTGACTTCCATGAAGGAAGTGGCAATGTACTTGGCAGCGGAAGCGAAGCCGGGGCAGTGGTCGGTACCGGCCAGGTCGTTGTCGATGGTCTTGGGCACGCCCATGACGCGGCACTCATAACCAACCCGGTTCATATACTTGGAAATCTTGTTGCAGGTATCCATGGAGTCGTTGCCGCCGTTGTAGAAGAAGTAACGGACGTTGTACTTCTTGAAGATCTCCAGGATCTTCTTGTAGTCAGTGTCGTCCACATCGGGATCGGCAATCTTGTAACGGCAGGAGCCCAGTGCGGAAGAAGGAGTATGGAGCATGTTCTCCAGCTCAGCGGGATCTTCCTCGTCCATGATCATCAGCTGATCGTTCAGAACGCCCTTGATGCCGTGGAAAGCGCCGTAAACCTTGGTGATGTTGGGATTCTCCAGACCGGCCTTGATAACGCCGTAAGCGGAGCAGTTGATGACGGAAGAGGGACCGCCGGACTGACCGATGATCAGAGAGCCAACCAGAGTCTTTTCTGACATTGTATATTACCTCCAAAAAATAATACGAACTCGGCAGGGATTTGGGCAGGGTGCCCCCTGCAAATCCCAACATCTGAATTATAGCACGCAACATCAGAAATGGCAAATATTTTTATTGAAAAGAAGAGAAAATGTGTTATAATGGTAAACGAAGAAATGCGAACCCCGGTTCGCTATTTAAGAAAGGATTGATTCCAATGGCTCTTGTTACCACTACCGAGATGTTCAAGAAGGCTTACGACGGCGGCTACGCCATCGGCGCTTTCAACGTCAACAACATGGAAATCGTTCAGGCCATCACCGAGGCCTGCCGTGAGGAGAAGGCTCCTGTCATCCTGCAGGTGTCCAAGGGCGCCCGGGCTTACGCCAACCACACCTATCTGGTGAAGCTGGTGGAGGCTGCTGTGATTGAGTGCCCCGAAATCCCCATCGCTCTGCACCTGGACCACGGCGACAGCTTCGAGACCTGCAAGTCCTGCATCGACGGCGGCTTCACTTCCGTCATGATCGACGCTTCCTCCAAGCCCTTCGCTGAGAACATTGAGATCACCAGAAAGGTTGTCGAGTACGCTCACGACCACGGCGTTGTGGTTGAGGCTGAGCTGGGCGCTCTGGCTGGCGTTGAGGACGAAGTCAACGTTTCTGCCGAGGACTCCCACTACACCCGTCCTGAGGAAGTGGAAGAGTTCGTTGCCAAGACCGGCTGTGACTCCCTGGCCATCGCCATCGGCACTTCCCACGGCGCTTACAAGTTCAAGCCCGGCACCAACCCCCAGCTGCGCTTCGACATCCTGGAGGAAGTCATCAAGAAGCTGCCCGGCTTCCCCATCGTGCTGCACGGTTCTTCTTCCGTTCCCCAGGAGTACGTAGAGATGGTCAACACCTACGGCGGCGCTATGCCCGGTGCTATCGGCGTGCCCGAGGATCAGCTGCGTCATGCTGCTGAGCTGGCTGTGTGCAAGATCAACATCGACTCCGACCTGCGTCTGGCTATGACCGGCACCATCCGTAAGTTCTTCGCCGAGCATCCTGACAAGTTCGACCCCCGCGAGTACCTGAAGCCCGCCCGTGCCAACATCAAGGAACTGGTTCGCCACAAGCTGGTGAACGTTCTGGGCTGCGCCGGCAAGGCCTAAGCTTTCCTACAGCAAAATGGACCTCCCTCAACGGAGGTCCATTTTTTATTGTCCAGCATTCTCAGACGATACCGCAATCCGTCCTGCTATCCACCGACATAACCTATCCTTCTGAAAAATCAAAGTTCTTTGCACCGGCTCCGTCAGTGCCGCCGCCGCATAGCACAAAATCAATCCATTGGCCAGAACCAGAACCGGATTTCGGGGGAAATACAGTACGATTTGCGTATAAAACTTACAGCAGTTGAAGAAAATGCAGTGGTAAAACCACATGAACATGGATCTTTTACCAATTTTCCCCAGTATATTTGCCACCGCTGTGTTTTTTGCCATCCTCAACAAGTTTGCTCCTCCGTAGAGAAACATCGGTGCAAACAACACATCCTCCGTTAACATGATCAGGAACTCCCCTCCACGGAAAGTCACCGAACCGAGATTGATTCCCTGGATATAATAACGTCCTCGAAACGCTGCCCAAACCAACACAGCGCATACCAATCCTCTAACATAAGTTCGGGGTGTTCTGCTTTCTCCTGCAAAGCCGTCAAACCACTTTGTAAACAGCTCATACTTTGCAAACAAATACCCAACAGCCACGCACGGATACCATTGCCGCAAGTTCCACGCCACAGCACTGCGTACGGCATTCATGTCCAATGCTTGCCAAAGATTCAGAGCCGCTGTTGGAATTACCAGCAATATCAGCGAATCCATCATTGGACTTTGAGACTGTTTCCGTGCAAGAATTGGCAGCAGCAGCAAAATGATGCAAAAGAAATGGACATACCAGCAAAAGCTCATCACATTATTTTGCAGGCCCATCAGCTCAGAAAGCACACCGATTTTCGACAGGGTATAGCAGCCTGTCAGCACCGCCAGCAGCATTAACGGGATGCAAGTCAGCCAGTAGGACAGGAGAAAATCCGTGATTTTCCTCAGCGAATAGAAAATGGTTCCTTTGGAGAAATAATAGAAGTATCCATTGAGGAAAGCAAACAAGCACACACAAATGTCTGTAGGTGCGCAAAATTGATTGGCAAAACTTTGTATCCAAGGATAGTTTACGCCGCAAGTGATCCAGTCAGGAAATGTAAAGAAGTGATGGACAAACATCAGAACCAGGGCTATTCCCTTCAGCTGATTGGAAACATCCCGGCTAAAATAACTGCATTTCATGTAAAAGCCTCTTCTTTCTCGCTGATTTTTTCATTGTAGCATAGCATTTGCGCCTAATCAACCGCAAAATACTTTCTCGGCAATTTTGTTGTGTGTGCCTTTTTATACCCCCAATCTTTCTGCTCGCTTTCCTGGAAGAATTTTCTTCCATTCCCTCTTGTAACTTTCTGAAAAATGTGGTAAACTGAATTGATTTATGAAAAAACAGTTACCATTCGGAGGATAGTATGGGTTTTTCTTCGTAGGCCCTCCTGTGGACAGCGATTATCGATATGGAGGGTAAAATTATGTCAACTTTAGTAGAAGAAATCAGCCGGCGGCGAACCTTCGCCATCATCTCCCACCCTGACGCCGGTAAAACCACTTTAACGGAAAAATTCCTGCTCTACGGCGGCGCCATTGCCCAGGCCGGTGTGGTCAAAGGCAAAAAGAACTCCCGTGCCGCCACCTCTGACTGGATGGAGATTGAAAAGCAGCGTGGTATTTCCGTCACCTCTTCCGTGATGCAGTTTCAGTACAGCGGCTACTGCATCAACATTCTGGACACCCCGGGTCACCAGGACTTTTCCGAAGACACCTACCGTACCTTGATGGCGGCGGACTCTGCGGTGATGGTCATTGACGGTGCCAAGGGCGTGGAGCCCCAGACCCGGAAGCTGTTTAAGGTCTGCGCCATGCGGCATATCCCTATCTTTACCTTTATCAACAAGATGGACCGGGAAACCAAAGATCCTTTCGACCTGCTGGACGAAGTGGAACGGGAACTGGGCATTGAAACCTACGCCATGAACTGGCCCATCGGCTGCGGCAAGGATTTTCAGGGCGTTTACGACCGGGAAAAGGCCGAACTGCTGTTCTTCTCCGGAGAAACCGGCAAAAAACGGGCGGACAAGGAAGCCATCGACCTGTACGATGAGCGAGTGGCAGAACTTCTGGACTCCAAGGAAAAGCACCAGCAGCTGATTGACGACGTGGAACTTCTGTCCGCCGGACGGGAAATGGATATGCAGGCCGTCCGGGATGGTCAGCTGTCTCCGGTGTTTTTCGGCTCTGCGCTGACCAACTTCGGCATCGAGCCGTTCCTGGAAGCCTTCCTGAAGCTGACCCCCCCTCCCCTGTCCCGGACAGCGGACTGCGGCGTCATCGATGCCTTCGACCCGGATTTTTCCGCCTTTGTATTCAAAATCCAGGCCAACATGAACAAGGCCCACCGGGACCGGCTGGCATTCATGCGCATCTGCTCCGGAAAATTCCAGCGGGACGCTGAATATTACCACGTTCAGGGCAAGAAAAAGATGCGTCTTTCCCAGCCCCAGCAACTGATGGCAGCGGAGCGGGAAATTGTGGAAGAGGCCTACGCCGGCGACGTAATCGGCGTGTTTGACCCGGGCATCTTCTCCATCGGTGATACCATCACCGTACCTGGAAAGAAGTTCTCCTACTCCGGCATTCCCACCTTCGCTCCGGAGCATTTCTGCCGGGTGTCTGCCAAGGATTCCATGAAGCGCAAGCAATTTGTCAAGGGCACTGAGCAGATCGCCCAGGAAGGTGCTATTCAAATTTTCAAGGTTCCCAACTCCGGTATGGAAGAGGTCATTGTTGGCGTAGTCGGCATCTTGCAGCTGGATGTGTTCCAGTACCGGATGAAGAACGAGTACGGCGTAGACCTGCGGATGGATATGCTCCCCTACGAGGAAATCCGCCGGATTGATGAATATCCCGGAGATCTGAGTGACCTGAATCTGGGCAGTGACGCAGAGCTGCTGGAAGATTATCGGGGCAGAAGTCTGCTGGTGTTCAGCAGTTTCTGGGCCATCGACTTTACCTGCCGGAGAAATCCCGGCCTGAAAGTTTCCGAGATTGTGGTTTCGGAAGGATAAGATTTACTGAGGCGGGGGCATTTCTCCGCCTCTTGCTTTTTGGGCAGGAAGCGCATATAATAGTCCGAAAAGGGAGGCATCTGTATGAAAGCATGGCAGCATTTTAAGACCATTACCAAACACCGCTGGCTTGTCTGCTGCGGCTGCTTTCGGGTGGGGCTTTACTGGCAGGGACTGACCCATGACCTGTCCAAGTATTCCCTGACAGAATTCCGGGAAGGTGCCAAATACTACCAGGGTACCCGCAGCCCCAATGCCGCCGAGCGGGAGGACAAAGGCTACAGCGAATCCTGGATGCACCACAAAGGCCGCAACCGCCACCACTATGAATACTGGACGGACATGAATCGCCAAACCCGCAGCTATGAATCCATTCCCATGCCCCGCAAATACCTGGTGGAAATGGTGATGGACCGTCGGGCCGCCTGCATGACTTACCAAGGAGCAGCCTACCGGGATGATTCTGCCCTGATCTATTTCGACAGAAGCCGGGAAAAAGAACTGATGCACCCCAAAACCAGCCGGGAACTGGGATATATCCTGACCATGCTGGCAGAAAAAGGGGAAGCAGAAACCTTCCGCTACTTAAAAGAATCTGTTCTGACAGGGGAACCCTTCCCCTGGGAGCGCCAAGGAGAATGCCTATGGACACCATCGAAGTAACCATCCCTTCCAGGATTCATCATCTGTCCCAGATCATCACTGGCTTTCTTCTGTTGAAAGAGCAGGGTTGGGATGTAACACTGATTGACCGCTCCCGGGAGTGTGACTTTCCTTTCCATGATCTCCCTGTTGTCCTGGTTCGCTATCGGGATAAGCAAGTGATCTACGATATGTGGGACGGGTATCAAAATCCGGAAGGCATAAAAAAAGGCCTGGAAATCTGCGATTTTTACTTTAAGCGCAGTTTTTCCGCCGAAAAAAACCAAGAACTATTTCCGGAATATGCCAAAATAATCTATCCTTTGGGGCTGTTCTATCGGGTAAACCATCCCCAAAGTCCCATCCAGGAACCACTGTGGAAGGAAGCTGCCAAACTTCTGATGGGCAGAACACCGGAGCGTTACTTCGTGCCAAAGGTATTTGAAGGTTCTCCCACCAACCAATCAAACAATTCTGTGAAGATTCTGTTTCAAACGCAGCTTTGGGACAGCAACGATCCAACGCTTTCCAGGCAGGCCAACGAAGAACGCAGAGATATCAACAACATGCGTATTTCCATCCTTCGTGTTCTGCGTCAAAAGTATGGCAACGCTTTCATGGGTGGTCTGAGCGATACTGCATTGTCCCGCTCCATAGCTCCTGATCTGATTATTCCAAAAAAATATACAGAGAGAAAGAACTACCTAAAACTGGTTCACAGCTGCGATATTTGTATTGGTTCCATGGGGCTGCATGAAAGTATTGGTGGAAAAACCGGAGAATATGTAGCCGCCGCCAAAGCAATTGTCAATGAATCCCTCCATTACAGTCTGCCGGGAGACTTTCTCCCCGGGCAAAACTACCTGCCCTTTACCACCGCCCAGGAATGCATTGACGCTGTGCAGCAGCTGGTGGACTCCCCGGAGCGCCGCTATGCCATGCAGCAGGCCAACCAAGCCTATTACCAGCATTACCTGAAACCGGATATTCTGGTAAAAAACACCCTGGACCAGATTGACAGGGCCCTGTCCCAATCCGGAAAAATCATGTGAAAAATCCCAATAAAATTCTTGACTTTTCGGAATTTCTGCATATAATAGAACCGTTGCACAGAGGATTAGTGTAACGGTAGCACACCGGACTCTGACTCCGTTCGCGGGGGTTCGAATCCCTCATCCTCTGCCAAAAAACACCTGGCTGCATTCGCAGCCGGGTGTTTTTACATTGTGGAAAGAGGGATTCGAACCCACTTAAATGCAGCCCTCCGGGGGAGGGCTGCTGTGCTCCCACCCGGGAGCACACACCTTACAGTTTGCACAGCAAACTGCCATCGAATCCCTCATCCTCTGCCAGAAGGCCCAACCACATTCGTGATTAGGCTTTTCTTTTGTATGAAGCATAGGAGGAATTCGAACCCACTCAAATAGGTTCCTCCTTACTGCTCCCCTTTCAAACTGCATGATGACAAACCTATTTCTCTGTGATACTATGTTCTCAGGAATGCACTGCACAGAAAAGGAGCCTGTCTATGCGTGTAATGTATGTGTACCACAGCTGTTTCCTGGTGGAAACCGAGAACAGTTATTATTTGTTTGATTACTTTCAGGGAAAGCTGCCGCCGCTGAGGCCGGAAAAGCCCATTGTGGTACTGGCCAGCCACAGCCACCATGACCACTATAACCCAGCAGTATTTTCCATGCTGCAAAAAATGGGAATGCAGCAGATTCTTCCGGTGCTGTCTTCTGATATTCCGCCCGAAACCCGCCCGGCAGGACTCCCCTGCCAGGTGATTTCCCCCGGCGAGCGCTGCCTCCTTCCCCAGGGACAGGTCCTGACTCCTTACCGTTCCACGGATTTGGGCACGGCGTTTTTGATTCAGGATGGAGGGGATTGGTTCTACCACGCCGGGGATCTGAACGACTGGGTCTGGGAAGGTGAGCCGGACGAAGACAACCGCCGCATGACCCAAGCCTACCGCAAGGAAATCGACCGCCTGGCCCAGGATCTTCAGGGCAAAACCTTGTCGGCAGCTTTCGTGGTGCTGGACCCCCGGCAAGAGGAACACTGCCATAGAGGACTTCTCTACTTTCTCCAGCACGTCCCCTGCAAAAAGGTCTATCCCATGCACAACTGGGAACACCCTGAGATCATCGATCAGTTCCTGTCAGAATACCCCCAGTACAGCAGTTTGATCGCAGCTGCACAAGAAAACACAATTCAGGAGGATTGTTTATGAAATTTGAAATGTATCACGAAAACTACAACGTTTCCAACCTGGAAGCATCCCTTGCCTTTTACGAAAAAGCACTGGGTCTGAAAGAAAAACGCCGGAAAAACGGCGACGGGTTCATCATCGTCTACATCGGCAACGAGGAAAGCACCTTTGAGCTGGAACTGACCTGGCTGGAAGATCATCCTCAGCCCTATGATCTGGGAGAGTGTGAGTTCCACCTGGCCTTCCGTACCGATGATTATGAAGCTGCTCACAAGCTCCACCAGGAAATGGGCTGCATCTGCTATGAAAATCCCGCCATGGGCATCTACTTCATCACCGATCCCGATGGATACTGGCTGGAAATTGTCCCCGCAAGAAAATAAGCTCCCCACACCCCTCCTGGCATGCCGGGAGGGGTGCCGTTTTCCAGACAATCGGATTTCCCTTGAGTTTTTCCCCGGATTGTGCTAGAGTAAAGAGGCAGTATTCCCATTCAGGAAAGGAGGGCGGCCCTTGGAACTCAATGATATCTACGATGAATCCCGAAATCCAACCGGCAGAGTACATCGCCGGGGCACGCCCTGGAAGCCGGGGGAATATGGCGTGGTGGTCTGCGTCTGGGTTTATGACGGACGGGGGCACCTGCTTTTGACCCGTCGGGCCAAGGGAAAAAGTTTTGCCGGTACTTGGGAAAATTCCGGCGGTGCTGTAAAGGCCGGGGAAACCAGCCGTCAGGCCATTGCCCGGGAGCTGTTTGAGGAAACGGGCATTGTGGCACAGCCGGAGGAATTTGAATACCTGGACACAGACAAAGACCGCAACACCTTCTACGATCACTACTGCATCCAGAAAACCGTCCCGTTAAAGGACATTGTCCTGCTCCCCGGTGAGACCGACGACGTGATGTGGGCCAGTTTCGGGAAGGTGCACTGGATGATTCGTTCCGGAAAAATCTGCAAGGTCATTGCCCATCAGTTTCTGCGGCAGGAAAAGGCCCTGCGTTTGCGCAATATCACCAAGTTTATCCGATGATTTTTGGCAAGGGAAGCCTCGGGTTTTCCTTGTCTTTTTTTATTATCCAGGATATAATGAAAAAAAGCGTTTTTCAGGCGTCCGGCGAAAACGCTTCTGCCGGGCGGGAAAACGCTTTGTTTTTTCCATACTTGACTAGAAATGGAGGAAAACCCTATGATCCAGCTCATGAAACTGCCTGTACGCCGTGGCAACGCCCCCCTGCGCATCGCCAAGGGACACTTTGTCACAAATCACTCCCATATCAATTACTACATCGACATCACTTACCAGAAGACCCGTCTGAGTGAAGCCCGGGACAGCGCCTACCAGCTGGTGTCTCACTTCATCAACGACACCCCCGTGGATACCATCCTGTGTCTGGACGGCACTGCGGTTCTGGGTACCTGCATCGCCGATGAGCTGACCAAGAGCGGTTTTCTCACCATCAACGCCCACCAGACTATCTACGTTGTGGAGCCGGAATACAACGCAAATTCCCAGATTATCTTCCGGGAGAACATCCAGCCCATGATCCGGGGCAAGCACGTCCTGGTGCTGATGGCTTCCGTCACCACCGGCTTCACTGCCAAACGCTCCATTGAAGCCATTGACTACTACGGCGGCCGTGTGGCTGGCGTTGCCGCCATTTATCGGGCCGTGGACGAAGTGGCAGGCTATCCTGTCCGTTCGGTATACTCCATCGAGGATCTGCCGGATTACGAAAGCTACGACTACCACGACTGCCCCTACTGCAAGGCCGGTGTCAAAGTTGACGCTCTGGTCAACAGCTTCGGCTACTCCTCCCTGTAACAAAAAAGCACCGGCGCAGCTTACGCAGCTGCGCCGGTATTGTTTTAGAGATAGTCTTTGTGATCCTGTTCCCAGGGTTCCTGAGACGGCGGCGTCTGCTGCGGAGCAAAGGCGGGGTTCTGTTTTCTGGGAGGCATACCCAGTTCCTTATTCCGGTTGAAGAACAGGAAGAACGGCTGGGTGACGCTCACCAGAATGCTCAGCACCAAAAACAGCACACTGTTGGCGGGGTCCATAGATTTATAGATATCATACAACGCAATAAAGTAGATCACAGCATAGGCGATGACGATTCCCACCAGAAGCAGCACTGCGCCTTCAATTCCCATGGCATACCCCAGCAAACTGCTGTTCAGCTCCTGCTGCGTGCTGCCAACGGCAGCGATCAAGCTCACCACCATGGTGATAATCTGCACCACCAGTACAACACTCAGCACCGTAGCAATCAGGTTCAAAACCAGCAGATACTTGCGTTTGGAGCAATTTTTCCCCCGCACCACATACTGATACTGGTCAGAAATAGAGCCAATCAGCCAGCAGTTCAGCACCGGTATCCAGGCCAGCCAGGGATTGTGGATTCCCCGGCGCTTGGCAATGGTATACAGCGCCAGTGCCGTCAGTACATAGCTGACAATTCCAAATAACATGGACGGCACGGTCGACAGCAGAGCCGACACGATTACTTCCATCAATTCTTCCGCATAGTAGTAGTTCATAAGGTCGCCCCCTTTTCTAAATCTGAGGACAGTATAGCACAATCCCCAGGGAAACGCAACGTTGATATAGTCCCCTTAGAGTAGACACTCGAAAAAGCAAAAGTTTTCGAGACTAGACTAGGGGGGCTATTTCTATGT
>CALXDU010000042.1 GCA_944387145.1 uncultured Oscillospiraceae bacterium
CTCACCTGGCCGGGCATTATGGCCCTGACTGGCCCGAAATTACGGCCCTGCCGGCCCGTTACGGTGACAATCTGCACGTGTCTGAAACAAAAGCAATCCCTTAAGAGTACTTGTCAGGCAAATCACCAAAAATATCCGCTTGTGTTTTTTCTTATATCGTGATATACTTCATATATAACATGATATAACGAATAGCAGAGGGATTCATTATGGACATTCATACCATTCGTCAGCAACTGAAAACCCGCTCTGTGTATGACATTCCTCTGCGGGTAACCTTCTATGCCCGGGTGTCCTCCGAGTCGGATGAGCAGCTGAACTCTTTGGGCAACCAGATTGGCTACTATGAAGAACTGATTCAGAAAAACAGAGCCTGGACTTTCGTCCCCGGCTATATTGATGAGGGACTTTCCGCCGCCACTACCAAGAAGCGAGAAAACTTCCATCGGATGGTAGAGGACGCCAAGTCTGGGCTGTTTGACCTGATTATCACCAAGGAAATCACCCGCTTCGCAAGAAATACCCTGGACTCCATTCAATATACCCGGGAACTGCTAAGAAGCGGCGTTGGGGTTTTCTTTCAGAACGACAATATCAACACCTTTGACGAAGACTCCGAACTGCGGCTGACCATCATGTCCGGCATCGCTCAGGACGAACTGCGCAAGCTTTCCAGTCGTGTGAAATTTGGTCATCAGCAGGCCATCAAGAACAGCGTGGTTCTGGGCAACAGCCGGATTTTCGGCTACCAGAAGCAGGACGGACGGCTTGTCATTGACGAAACAGAAGCCCCTATGGTGCGGGAGTTGTTTACCCTCTATGCCACTGGGGAGTACTCCATGAAGCAGTTGGAATCCCGCTTCTGGGAGCAGGGCTACCGGAATCTTCACGGCAACAAAATCGCCCACACCACCATGTCCGGCATCATCTCCAACCCCAAGTATAAAGGCTACTATGTGGGCAACAAAGTAAAAGTGGTTGACCTGTTTACCAAAAAGCAGAAGTTCCTCCCTCCGGAGGAATGGGTGATGTTCAAGGATGAAACCGGACAGATTGTACCGGCCATTGTCTCCGAGGAAATCTGGGATCAGGCCAATGCCGTGCTGAAAAAGCGCAGCGAGGATGTGAAGAACCGCCAAGGAATCTGCAACCACGCCAACCTGCTCACCGGCAAGCTTTACTGCACCCACTGCGGTACCGCCTATTACCGCCGGGATTCCAAAGATCGGAAGGGCAACAAAAACAGCAAATGGGTCTGCTCCGGGAAGATCAAAAACGGCGCAAGTTCCTGTCCCTCCTTCCACATCTACGAAAGTGAAATCCGTCCCCTGCTGCTGGAAGTCTTTCAAGATGGATCCGAGAATATCGAAGCTTGGATTGAAGAATACACCGAAATGTACAAATCTCTTTACCAAAGTGAGGACTTATCAAAGCAGATTCAGGCTCTCCAGCAGAAGATGGAGGTGGCCCAAAAGAAGAAGCAGAAGCTACTGACCTTCAACGCCATGGGGGAGCTTTCCGACGCAGACTTTCTCGCCATGAACAAAGCCTGCACCCAGGAACTGGAGCAGGCCCAGGCGGAGCTGACCCAGCTGACCGACCAGCGGGACTCCGCCTCCGACTTCAAAAAGCAGATTGACACCGTCCGCCGGTGCATCCGGGAAGCGGAAGCCGATGCAGCCAATGGGCAGATCAATGAGGAATTTGTCCAGCGCTACATTGACAAAATTTTTGCCACCGTTCAGGATGACGGTACTATGCTTTTGCAGGTAAAGCTGTTTACCGGAGAGGTTTGCGATAAATACCTGGAAAATCTCAAAGTTCGTACGGGTCACACGTTCAAGAAAATGATTGAGGCCTACGAGCAGGGCATGCAGTAACTTTCCCCTACAAGGCAGCCGGTTTCTCGGCTGCCTTATCTTTTGCGGTACTTAATAAAAAGTTAAAGGAAATTTTTCATGGGTTTCCTTTGATGGCTCGGCGCTTTCTTGATTTCTGTCAATATCTATGCTATAGTTACAAAAAATGCTGTGTTATCGGAGGCAGATCCCGCATGAGATCCTTTTTCAAAAAATCCGCCTGTTTTGCCTGTGCGGTAGCCACTGCGCTGGCATTGGGCGGATGTGGTGCTGACCCTACCCCACCCACCACGGTTCCCCAGACCGAACCAATTCAAGAAACCACCATTCCCAAAGAATCCATCGAACACCTGACCATGGTGATGAAGGCCGGTGAAATCTATACCCTGGATTCTTACCCCAACCTGAAATCCGTGGATTTAAGCGGAAGTACTTGCTATGATACCATTCTCGATTACATTGCCAACCACCCCCAGGTAGATGTGACCTACAGTGTGGAAGTAGGCGGCAGCAGTATCTCCAACAAGTCTGCCTCCGCTACCTTGGAATCGGGCGCTTTTGACTACGATGTACTCATGACCAATCTGCAGTTTCTGCCCAATCTTTCCACTTTGTCCCTGCCCGGCATGACCTTGACGTCCGATCAGGTCAGCGCCCTGCTGGAAGCCTATCCCCAGGTTGCCCTGGATTACACCGTCACTCTCTTCGGACAGACCCTGGGGCAGGATGTGACCACCCTGGATCTGACCTCCATGACCTCTGACCAGGTTACGGAAGCCTGCCAGAAACTGGGACTTCTCACCCACCTGACCGACGTGGAACTGGGAGAAAGCCTGACGCTGGAGGATGTGGCCAAGCTTCAGGATGCCGCCGAGCGGGTAACCTTCCACTACAGCTTTACCCTCTTCGGTCAGACCCTGTCCACCACCGATGAAACCGTGGAATACAAGAACCAGAAAATCGGCAACGAAGGCGAAGCGGAAATCCGCCGGGCGCTGCCGGTGCTGGACAACTGCCAGCGGTTTGTCCTGGACAACTGCGGTCTGGACAATGAAGTTCTGGCGGAAATCCGGGAGGACTTCCGGGACGGCCCCAAAGTAGTCTGGCGGGTCTACTACGGTGTGGACGGCCGATACAATCTGCTCACCGATGCCGATACCCTCCGGGCGGTTTACAACATCACCGACGAAACCTGCGGCCCCATGCGCTACTGCGAGGATGTCAAGTACATGGACATCGGCCACAACGAAACCCTGACCGATCTGAGCTTCATCGGGTACATGCCCAACATTGAGGTGGTAATTGCCTCCGGCTGTGCAGTGAAGGAGCTGGTGGGCTTTGAAAACTGCAAGAAGCTGACCTGGCTGGAGCTGGCCTACTGCGGCAAGCTGGAAAACATCGATTCTCTGGCGGGCTGCGAAAGTCTGACCTACCTGAACCTGAGTTTTACCAAAGTGTCCAACTACATGCCCCTGGACAGCCTGCCCCTGGACCGGTTCGTCTGCCTGCGTCCCCGGGCCTCTACGGAAGAGCAGAATAACTTCGTGGCAATCCACGACGGCTGTCTAACCGTATTCTATGGCTACTCCAACCCCTACGGCTACGGCTGGCGTTATGACGACAACGGCAAAACCTTCAACGAGTATTATAAAACCGTGGTACGGGAAGCCTTCAACTATGCCTATCTGGAGCAGTTCCTGCCCAAAGAATAATGCCGATTCTGCCGCCGGTAAAAACCGGCGGCATTTTTTCTTCCTCTTATCTTGACTTTTGATTTTCCCTTTCATAAAATTAACTTGTGTCTTATGACAAAATTCATCCCCTTCCGACACATACCCTATGGTCAATCTCTGTTCGGTAAAAGGAGCATCTCTATGGACTTTGATTTTACTTCTGTTTTGGACCGGCGCGGGAAAGATGCCCTGGCAGTGGATGCCGTTGGTGGTCCCGGTTCCCGTTACCCTGCACCCAAGGAGGGCTTTGACATCATCCCCATGTGGGTTGCAGATATGAATTTCCCGGTGGTTCCCACGGTGCAGCAGGCCATGATCCAGCGGATTCAGCACCCAACCTTCGGCTATTTTGACCCATCGGAAGCATACTATGACGCCATCATCCGCTGGCAGCAGCGGCACAACGGCGTTACCGGCCTGACCAAAGAAAACATCGGCTATGAAAACGGTGTTCTGGGCGGCGTGGTTTCGGCCATGAATGTGCTGTGCTCCCGGGGTGACAAGGTTCTGGTGCACAGCCCCACCTATGTGGGCTTTACCAGCTGTCTGACCAACAACGGTTACTGCATCGTCCACTCCCCGCTGAAGCAGGACGAGCAGGGCGTCTGGCGCATGGACCTGGAAGACATGGAGCGCAAACTCCGGGACGAGCATATCCACGCCGCCATTTTCTGCTCTCCCCACAACCCCTGCGGCCGGGTCTGGGAAAAGTGGGAAATAGAAGCCGCCATGGCGCTGTATCAGAAATACGACGTTACCGTGATTTCCGACGAAATCTGGAGTGACATTCTCCTGTCCGGCCACAAGCACATCCCCACCCAGTCCGTCAGCGAGGACGCCAAAATGCGCACCATCGCCTTTTACGCCCCCTCCAAAACCTTCAATCTGGCAGGTCTTGTGGGCAGCTATCACATTATCTATAACCAGCGGCTGAAAGACCGCTGCAATAAGGAGTCCTCCCTGAGCCACTACAATTCCATGAATGTGCTGTCCATGCACGCCCTTGTCGGCGCCTATCGGGAAGAAGGCGAAGCCTGGGTGGAGCAGCTGCGGCAGGTTCTGACTGGCAATGTGGACTTTGCCTGCCAGTACATCGCACAGCACTTTGACGGCGTCCGGGTAAGCAAGCCCCAGGGCACCTATATGCTCTTTATCGACTGCGCAGACTGGCTTGCCGCCCATGGCAAGACCATGGACCAGCTGCTCAAAGCCGGCTGGGATGTAGGCGTTGTATGGCAGGACGGCCGGGCTTTCCACGGCCCCAGCCACATCCGGATGAACCTGGCTCTGCCTCTGAGCCGGGTGCAGGAAGCCTTCCAGCGGCTGGACACCTACGTTTTCAATGCCTGAAACTGCCCGGGACAGAAGGATGCTTCTGTCCCGGTTTTACATGGATTTTACAAAAGTGCACTTGTTTTTCTTACGCTTTTGCGATACCATCAAAGTTGAAGAAATTTATGGTTTTCTATTGGGAGCGTAACTATGATTTATTGTGTGGAAGATGACGAAAGCATCCGTGAACTGATGATTTATGCCCTGCGGGCCTCCGGGTTTGAGGCGGAAGGCTTCGGCAGCAGCACCGGACTGTTTGATGCCCTGAGCCATGGGCTTCCCCAGCTGATTCTGCTGGACATTATGCTGCCCGGCATGGGGGGCATTGAAATACTCAAGCATCTGCGCAGCAATCCCGCCACTGCCCAGGTTCCGGTGATTATGGCCTCCGCCAAGGGAACCGAATATGACAAGGTTATGGGCCTGGATCTGGGTGCCGATGACTACCTGGCAAAACCCTTCGGCATGATGGAGATGGTTTCCCGCATCCGGGCTGTGCTCCGGCGCACCAGCCAGAGCAAGCCGGAAACCCACCTGCAGGTAGGGCTTCTGGAAATGGACCCGCTGTCCCACACCGTATGTGCCGGCGGCAATCGGGTGGAACTGACGCTGAAAGAATTTGAGCTGCTCAAGCTCTTTATGGAGCATCCCGGTCGGGTGTTCAGCCGGGATCAGCTGCTGGAACGCATCTGGAGCACCGACTACCTGGGTGAAACCCGGACGGTGGATGTCCACATCGGTACCCTGCGCACCAAGCTGGGAAGCTGCGGAGAATACATCCGCACCGTCCGGGGCGTTGGCTACCGCATGGAGGAAACCCAATGACCACCCGAATCTTCCGGTGCATCTTCCTGGTGGCCCTGACAGTGCTGGTATCTTCCCTGGTTTTTGTGATGTGGGTGGTACATTCCCGCTTCCTGCAGACCGAACTGGCCCAGCTGAAGGTGGAAGCGTCCCTGGCTTCCCAGGCTGTGAGCAACGAAGGCCTGCCTTATCTGGAAAGTCTGGACGATACCATCGACTGCCGCATCACCTGGATTTCCCCCGACGGCACCGTGCTCTATGACAACCGTTCCGACACGGTGGAGATGGAAAACCATCTGCAGCGAGAGGAAGTGCGTCAGGCGCTGGAAACGGGATACGGACAGAGCACCCGCTATTCCGGCACTCTGATGGCCCGCTATATCTACGTTGCCAAGCTGCTGCCCGACGGCAGCATTTTGCGGCTGTCTGCTTCCCAGGGCAGCGTTTTGGGCTTGATGCTGGGCATGTGGGATTCCATTGCACTGGTAATCATTGCGGTTCTGGCCCTGTCTTACTGGCTGTCCCGGCGGCTGTCCCGGGAAGTGGTCAAGCCCCTGAACGAGCTGAATCTGGAAATGCCCCTGTCCAATGAAGGCTACGAGGAAATCCAGCCCCTGCTTCGCCAGCTGGAATCCCAGCAGCGGCAGCTGCGGGCCCAGTCCACGGAATTAAAGCAGAAGCAAAAGGAATTCAACACCGTTACCCGCTCCCTAAGCGAAGGACTGGTACTTTTGAACAGCTCCGGAACCATTCTGAGCATCAACCCCTCCGCCGCCAAGCTGCTGGAGGTCACCCCCAACTGTCTGGGCGCCGACTTCTCCGTTGCCAACCGCAATCCGGCGGTGGCTGTGCTGGTGGAGCAGGCTCTGCACGGGGAAAAGCAGGAGCAGACCGTCACCCTGTCCGCCGGGCAGTACCTGGCGGCGGCCAGCCCCGTCCGTTCCGAAGGGCAGGTATTCGGCGTGGTGCTGCTGCTGTTCGATGTAACCCAAAAGCATCAGGCGGAGCAGCTGCGGCGGGAATTTACCGCCAATGTCTCCCACGAACTGAAAACCCCGCTGCACGCCATCTCCGGCTATGCCGAACTGATGAAAAGCGGCCTGGTTCCCCAGTCGGACATGATTACCTTCTCCGAAAAAATCTATCAGGAATCCCAGCGGATGGTTCAGCTGGTCAGCGATACCCTGCGTCTTTCCCGCTTGGACGAAGGTGCCGCCGATATGCAGTGGGACACCGTTGATCTGTATGAGGCCGCCCAGCATACCGTCCATGAACTGACCGCCCCGGCGGAACTGGCAGGGGTGAGCATCCATTTAGAGGGCAGCAGCGCCTACATTTCCGCCATCCCCCAGCTGCTGGGTGCCATTTTGTTCAACCTGGCAGACAATGCCGTTAAGTACAACAAGCCCGGCGGCAGCGTAACCATCCGGATTGAAGACCGGGCAGGCGAAGCCCTGCTGACGGTGTCCGATACCGGAATCGGCATTGCGCCGGAGAATCAGCAGCGGGTATTTGAGCGGTTTTACCGGGTGGACAAGAGCCACTCCAAGGCCGTCGGCGGTACCGGCCTGGGGCTGAGCATTGTCAAACATGGCGTCCAGATTCTGGGTGCCAGAATGGATCTGGAAAGTGAAGTGGACAAAGGCACCACCATCACCGTCCACTTCCCCAAATAATTCCCAAACCAATTTTTCGGGAGCTTTGCGCAGTGCAAAGCTCCCTTTTTCTGCCCCGGCAGTCTGCGCTTTACTTTACATAGATTTTACATTCTTCTGATAATGGATTTGACAATTCTCTGGTAAAATGGGTATTGTCAGATAAAATGCAAGAAAGGTAGATAACTATGGACATCTTTGACTTTCTCACCATGATCGGCGGCCTATGCCTGTTCCTGTTCGGCATGAATATCATGGGTGAGGCGCTGGAGCGCCGGGCCGGTTCCAGTCTGCGCACTCTGCTGGGTAAGCTTACCACCAATCGGATGCTGGGCTTCCTCACCGGCCTTGCCGTTACCGCTGTGATTCAGTCCTCCTCCGCAACCACGGTCATGGTGGTGGGCTTCGTCAACTCCGGTCTTTTGACCTTGGGTCAGGCCATCAATGTGATTATGGGTGCCAACGTCGGTACCACCGTCACCGCATGGATTTTGTCTCTGGGCGACATTGAAAGCGGCAATGTGATTGTCAAGCTCTTCAAGCCCTCCTCCTTCACCCCTATTCTGGCCCTGCTGGGCATTGTGTACTACATGTTCCTGAAGGACAGCAAGAAAAAAGACACCGGCATGATCCTGCTGGGCTTTGCCACCTTGATGTTCGGCATGGAAACCATGTCCGACGCTGTGTCCGGTCTGAAAGATGTCCCCGCCTTC
Organism: uncultured Oscillospiraceae bacterium; assembly: GCA_944387145.1. GTDB lineage: Bacteria > Bacillota > Clostridia > Oscillospirales > Oscillospiraceae > Faecousia. The sequence continues at coordinate 8,097 of CALXDU010000042.1, forward strand.
CAGCAGCTGTTCCTGCTGTTCACCAACCCCATTCTGGGCGTGCTGGCCGGTGCGGTGCTGACTGCCATCATCCAGTCCTCCTCCGCTTCCGTAGGTATTTTGCAGGCTCTGTCCTCCACCGGCTCTGTGACCTACGCCGCCGCCATTCCCATTATCATGGGTCAGAACATCGGTACCTGTATCACCGCTATACTCTCCTCCGTGGGCACCACCAAGAACGCAAAGCGGGCTGCCGTTGTCCACCTGATGTTTAATATCATCGGCACCATTGTCTGCCTGATTCTGTTCCTGGTGGTCAAGACCCTGCTGGCCCCCGCCATTCTGGGCGAAAGCGCCACTTATCTGGGCATCGCCATCTGCCACACGGTATTTAACGTAGTCTGCACCGCCTTCCTGCTGCCCTCCGGCAGCCTGCTGGAAAAGCTGGTATGCAAGCTGGTGCCCGACACCACCGTGCCGGAAGCCAATGCGGAGCTGGACGAGCGTCTGCTGGCCACCCCTTCCATCGCTCTGGAGCGCTGCCAGGTTCTGACCAACGAGATGGCCGATGTGGCCGCCCGGGCATTGCGCAATGGTGCCGCTTCCCTGCTGGAGTTCAGCCCTGAGCTTTGCCGCAGCGTTCGGGAGGATGAAGGCCGCACCGATCACTACGAGGACATTCTGGGCACCTACCTGGTCAAACTCAGCTCCCTGCAAATCAGCGAAGCCGACAGCAGTGAAGCTGCCATGCTCCTCAAGGCCCTGAACGACTTCGAGCGCATTGGCGACCATGCCCTGAATCTGGTGGAGGCTGCGGAAGAGCTTCACGCCAAGAACCTGAGTTTCTCCGGGGCCGCCAAGCATGAGCTGACGGTTCTGACCAGTGCCGTCAATGAGATTGTCAGTCTTTCCTTCCAGGCATTCCGGGAGAATGATCTGGAAAAGGCCTATCAGGTGGAGCCTTTGGAGCAGGTCATCGACGACCTGAAAGAAAAGCTCCGGGTGCACCACATTCTGCGGCTGCAGCAAGGCTCTTGCAGCATCGAAAGCGGATTTGTCTGGTCTGACCTGCTCACCGCTCTGGAGCGTGTAGGCGACCACTGTTCCAACATTGCCGGATGTGTGGTAGATATGTCCCATCACGACATGAACACCCACGAAGCCCTCCGCTCTGCCCGGCTGGAAAACGAAAACTTTGGTGAGCAGTACAAAGCCTTCGCCGCAAAGTTCAGTCTGAAATAATCCCAAAGGCCCAGGCATTCTGCCTGGGCCTTTTAAACTGTCGAAAAGTCCCTGCGGGCTATCCGTCAAACTTTGGCAGTGCACATGATTTGTTTCCCTATGGAGATAAATTCCACACTTGTCCCCTCTGCCAGGTACAGAAGGTGAATTGCCCAAGGGGGCAAGAGAAGCCACCCTGGGGTGCGCCCTGGCTAAAAACGGTTTTGACTTTGTTCACCTCCGTAGGCGAACAACTCCCTGAGGCTTTTCCTTATAAAAATACCGGCGCCCAAGCGTTACGCTTTGGGCGCCGGTTTGGGTTATCTGGCTTCAAATCTTCCTTTGGGCTTTCCGGTGAGCTTGGGGGCAACTTTCGCTGCCAGCGCATCGCCGATGAAGGCAAAGAGAATGCCTGCAAAGACGGAGAAGATTACGTCAGTGGGATAATGTACATACAGGTACAGCCGGGAGAAGGCAATGAGCACCGCCAGAATCATGGCGGGAATGCCCATTTTCTTGCTGTTTTTCAGCAGTACCGTGGCTGCTTCAAAGGAAGCAATGGTGTGACCGGAGGGGAAGGAATAATCACTCATTCGTTCGGTCAGCAGCAGAATTTCCGTTTGAAAGTGCTTCATCTGGAACTCATAGGGCCGAATCCGCCCTACCAGGGGCTTCAGGGTAATGTTGCACACAATCAGGCCCAGAATCAGGGCAAATCCCATACCCAGACCGATCTTCCGGGTTTTGGGGAAGATCAGCAGCAGCACGGCGCAGGCGATCCAGAAGATGCCGCCGTCACCGAACAGGGTGATGATGGGCATAATGACATCCAGGATATCGTTTTTCAGATTGGCCTGAATCCAGTCCAGAATGGGAAGATCAAAGGATACTGCCAATTGGTCCAAAATTGCCAGCATGGGTCACGCTCCTTCCGAAGTGGGGGGTGTGGTCACGGCTGTGGTTTGGGCAGCGGGCTGCTCTGTAGCAGCCCCTGCGTCTTCAAAGTAGGCTTTCAGTGTCATGGGAACCAGCGTGGTGCCGTCGGGAATGGTGACCTTCCCTTCAGAATCCGGCTGGAACACCAGAGTCAGGGTGGTCTTGCCGTAGTCGTCTACATCCTCCCGCACCCATCCGGCAAATACCTTACCGGCAGGAATGTTGGAGATCAGCGGAGTGACAATTTCCTTGGCATCGGTGTCATAGAAGTTGCTGACCAGTACCGTATCGTCCTGCATAAAGGTCAGGCGCACCTGGCCCTTGGGCAGGGATACATCCTTGTTGGTCATCTCATAAGCCTGCCACTTACCGGTATCGGACTTGCTGAAGAACAAGGTCTGGTCATAATCGTAGGTCTTCAGGGTGCCATCGGTCCGGGTCACCACCAAATCCAAAGAGACATGGGCAGAGAACAGAGAGTCGCTGTAGCTGGCGAAGTTGGTCACGGATTCGTTCTGGAACTCGTAGCCGGAGTTGCCCTGCATCCACAGTTCGCCCAGACCGGTGATGGTCTTGTACACATTGGAAGTGGGATCAAAGTACTTGGCAATGTCCGTCCGGTCTGCACGCTCGATCATATACAGGCAGTAGGTCTTTGCCGCCTCCAGAGCAACGTTCTTCTGCTCATCGGTCATCGCCGCGCTGCTTCCGTCCACATTCTCCACGAAGGTCTTGGTTTCCTCGTTGTAGGATACCTCCATCTGGGTACCCTTTTCATCAAAGACCGTCACGGTGGGTTTCATCATCAGGCCGGTAATCTCCTGGGTGCACATCCGGAATCCGGAAACGCCCTCCGGCAGGTAATCCTCAGCCAGCGTGGTTGCCTTCTGGATGGTGAAGCTTTCGTCCAGAGCCACATCATTGACGTAAGCAGTATGGCCCTCCAGCACCTGAATCCGGTAGGTGCCTTCCCGCTGGAACTTCACGTCCACCTTGCCCAACTGCCAATCGGGGATGGCGGCAAGGTCGCCCAGAGCATTGTCCCCCTGGGTGTTCTTGTCCACCAGGGTAAAGGTGGCAATCACTTCCTCGCCCAAACGGATTTCGTACTTCTTATCACCGGACAGTCCGGCGGAGGTTTCCAGGTAAGTCAGCTGCGTGGGGTCAATCCGGCTCTGCATGAAGGCCACAAACTCTTCCTTGCCTTCATAGGGAGAATCCTGAGCGCCGGTGGCTTCGTACAGCGCGCTCCAATCCGGGTTGGTAAACAGCTGCTCAAAGACCTGCTGGGCCTTGGCGGTGGGCTGGGCTGCTTCGTAATCGCTGAGCCAGCCGTGGAGCCAGGTAAGGCCGATATAGGTGCCCACAAAGAACACCAGAATGAACAGGAAGTACAGCGTATAGAAAATCACACCGCCGGTGCGGGGGCCTTTCTTCTTTTTCTGGGGTGCAGACTGGGGAATCGGCTGCATTCTCTGGGCTTTGGCAGCCTGCTCCCGGGAAGCGGGTGCTGCCGGTCTGCCCGACGCCGGACGGGTGGAAGCCTGAGAAGCCTGATGGGTTCTGTTTTGGGGAGCCGTTTTGGACTGGGGCTTTGCAGGAGCAGCGTTGCGCTGGGCAATCAGCTCCTGGATATCAGAAGTAGTATTTTTTGACTTCTGGTCAAATTTTCCTTTGTACATGGCTTACCTCCTTACTCCTCGGGCCGAACCAGCCAGTAGTTGGGCATCCGTCTGGGCTGGGACTGGAGCAGAGAATAGTTGTTGATCATCTGCACCTGACCAGCTTCACCGTAACGGCCGTAGGTATCCCGATAATACATAACAGAAGAGGAACCGCCGTCCATGTTACAGGCGTTGATTGCGCCGTATTCCACCATAATGTCGATGATATCGGCATAGGTTCCGCCCATGGAGCTGGTCTGCCGGCCGTCAATGCACACAAAAATCACAGCACCGTCGGATCTCTGGCCAATGGCAGTCCGGGGATTCAGGCCGGAATTGTTGTTGTAGGCTTCGCCGTTGATTTCGCCGTTGATAATCAGGGCAGGACCGAAGCAGCAGCCGTCACGGATGTTCAGCTGCTCTGCCTCAGACTGGGACAGGTTGGTCTTGGAAACCACCAGGATGTTGTCGGTATTGAATCCGGCAAAACCTTCCAGACCAGGCTGCTTGCCGCTGGTCCAGACACATTTGCCGCCGGACATAACCAGGCCCAGCGGGCAGCTGCCCACGGAAGCGCTGGCGGTGCCGTCATCGTTGAATGCGCCGGCATTGATGGCTGCCAGTGCGCCTTCTTCCTCAATAACCGCATCCAGTCGCTTGCCGGGGATGCTGGTGGAGAATTTCTCTGTAGAAATGCCCATGTAAACCTGATCCGGATTCTTCACAATCATAATATGGGCATTGTAGGTATCGCCGGAGTAGGATTCAATCCGAATGCCATCGGGATAATTCGCCCATTCGTCGCTGCCGGAGGTCAGGGCAGAATCCTTGTTGATGACCACCTGGGAGGTGTCGGTCACTTCTTCTGTCAGCTCTGCGCCCTTATCGCTGGCGCGAATCTCCGCCACCGCATCCTCACCAATAAACAGGGCCGGAACCCACTTGGTGGCGCTGGCTTCGATCAAGGACATGGTCAGCTGGGTTCTGGCCGCGGGAGACGGGCCATTGAACACCAGGTTCATCACCAGAACCAACGCCGCAAAAGCCAGCAAAATCACCGTAAACAGCAGCAGGAAGAAACGCCGCACAATCCGGCCCAGCAGGCCGCTTTTCTTTTTCTTGGGCTGCTTTCCAGCGCCCTGGTTGGGGACGCGATCCGGAACTTGATTTTTCTTGTTCATACACATACCTCTTATTTGGATTTTTGCGGTGCAAAGACCCAGCTCTGCTGGATCATATAGCTAAGGAAATACAGGGCAATCATCACCACGGCGTAAATCACCGTGCGCAGGACGTTGGCCCGATCACCGACAGACAGCAGTGCGTAAGCGCCCTGGGTCAGCAGCACCTGAGCCGCCATCTGGGGCAGGGCCAGGGCATAGTAGCGCAGCATAGCCCGTTTGGTATCCACATTGGCCCGGAACACCAGCTTCTTGTTCAGGAAGAAATTCAGCACAGAAGAAAGGATTCTCGCGCCCACGCCGGAAACCGCCGTCAGAGAAAATCCCCACAGCAGCGGAGCCAGCGCCCAGCTCAGCAGCGCATAGCTCAGGGTATCCACCACAGCGCTGACCAGAGAGCTGAGAGTATAGCGGAAGAAATGGGCCAAAATCAGCTTGTAAATCCGCCAGGAATCGTGAATCACCCGGAAATGGGAGCTTTTGTTTTCCTCAATATAAACGGTGCGGATCTTTACTTCATCAAAGGGAATGCCCTGGGTTTTGAAAGCCAGGAGCATATTGGTCTCGTATTCAAACCGGTCGCCTTCCACATTCACCAGATCTTCCAGCACATCCCGGGGAATAGCCCGCAGGCCGGTCTGGGTGTCGGAAATGGTCATGCCTACAAAGATCTTGAAAATGGCGGAGGTGGTGTGGTTGCCGAACCGGCTTCTGGGGGGGACATGCTCCAATGTAAAATCCCGGCAGCCCAGGACGGTATGTCCGGTTTCCAGCATATGTTCACAGCAGGCCCGGGTATCTTCCGGGTGGTGCTGGTTGTCTCCGTCCACGGTAACCACGCCAAGGCCCTCCGGCCGGTTTTCCAGGAAATAGCGGAAGGCGTTTTTCAGGGCAGCGCCCTTGCCTTTGTTCACTTCGTGGTGCAATAAATGAATCTGGGGGTGTTTGGCCGCCAGATCCTGAAAATAGTGCAGATTCTCTGGTTTGCTGCCATCATTGACCAGGATGATATCGGTGAAGCCATATTCCAACAGGCCATCCACCACCGCAATCAGCTTTTCGTCCGGGTCCAGAGAAGGCAGCACCACCGAAATTTTCGATAAATCCTTCATATCCATCGCCTCTTTTGCATTTGCGCATAGTCAGTCATCTTAAACTCCGTATACTATATCATACTTTTTTGGGATTGCAAAGGCTTTTCATAAAAACTTAAAAGTTTTTGTCGAGAAAAAAGGTAGACATAACTTCCATTCCCAACAAGTCGGGCAGCTTTTGTACTAGTATTTGCCCTTTCTGGAAATTCACAACAGAACCCCAAAAATAAAATGGTTGCATCTTTGGTCAGATTCGGATAAAATGAGAGAAAACAACAGGAGGTGCCGGGATGCAGACATTGCCCAACAAGGAAACCATGGAGCAGATTGCGGAGCTATTCAAGGGCTTTGCGGATGCTACCCGGGTGCAGATTCTGTCTTTGCTGTCCCAGCAGGAGCTGTGTGTCACAGACATTGCCCAGGCAGTGTCTCTGAGCCAAAGCGCCATTTCCCATCAGCTGCGGCTTCTGAAGCAGATGCACCTCATCAAATACCGCCGGGAAGGAAAAAACATCCTCTATTCCCTGGCCGACGACCATGTGAAAACCATTTTGCAGATGGGTCTGGAGCATGTGTTGGAGTAACAAAGGAAAGCATGGCAGCGTTTTGCCGGAAGGGCAAAACGCTGCCGATTTTTATATTCCCATGTTCAGGCAAAGGCTTTGCGCCACAGCAGGGCCAGAATGCTCTGGGTACTGGCTGCAATGGGGTGGCGCAGGGGCTTTTCCGCAAAAAACTGAGGGTCTTCCCGGTAGGTGTCCGGAAAATCTCCGGTATAAATGTGGTAATCTTCCAGCCGGCGGGCAATGGCGCCAATGGTATAAAACCGGTTCGGGTCAAAGTCAAAGCCCAGCATGCTCAGCACGCTCACCGCAAATTCCGCACAGGTAAAGGCATCCCGTACCCGCACCTTCCGGTGCAGAGGCGCCGCCAGAGCGGACAGATGGTTGTACAGATATCGCTGGGGCTGGGACTGCATGGCATGCAGCCGCTCTTGCAGAGTATCCCACTGACGGCTGGTCAGGGGCAGCCGGTAAATCTGCACCTGGGCGCTAACCCCACCCAGCCGATAACGGCAGGGCCGCTCCTGTACAAACCCGCCGTAAAAGGGTGTGCGGTAATACCGGCGGGCAAAGGCGTACATGGCGCTTAAATTCTCTTCCGTGGCCAACGCCACATGATTATAGGGTTCTCCGGTCACCCGGCGAATCCACTGTCCCATCCGGTATGGGGTCGCAGAAAACAAAACATACAGATACTTCTGCTGCATGGCGTTCACCTCCTGAAAGCTGGCCTGCGGAAAACGTGGGGCCATTGTAGCATATGCAGGAGAAAAACGCAATTCCTCCGAATGCAATTTAAGCATTCGGAGGAAAAACTTAAGAAATTATAAAACTTTGGACAGGAAATCCTTCAGCCGGGGGTTCTGGGGATTGCCGAACACTTCTTCCGGAGTACCCTGCTCCACGATTCTGCCTTCGTCCATGAACAGAATCCGGCTGCCCACTTCCCGGGCAAAGCCCATCTCGTGGGTAACCACCACCATGGTCATACCGTCGGCGGCCAGTTCCTTCATAACGCTGAGCACCTCGCCCACCATTTCCGGGTCCAGGGCGGAGGTGGGTTCGTCAAAGAGCATGACCTTGGGGTTCATGGCCAGCGCCCGAACGATGGCAATGCGCTGCTTCTGACCACCGGAGAGCTGGTTGGGATAGGCATTGGCCTTTTCTTCCAGACCAACCCGGCGCAGCAGCTGCATCGCCAGCTCATCAGCCTGGGCCTGACTCATCAGTCCGGTACGCACCGGCGCCAGGGTAATGTTGCGCTTGATGGTCATGTTGGGGAAGAGGTTAAAGTGCTGGAACACCATGCCCATTTTCCGCCGAACCTGGTCGATATCGGTTTTGGGGCTGGTGATCTCGATGCCGTCAAAGGTGATGGTACCTTCCGTGGGCGGTTCCAGCAGATTCAGGCTGCGAAGAAAGGTAGACTTGCCGGAGCCGGAGGGGCCGATGATGACCACCTTATCTCCGGGATAGATATGTTCGGAAATGTCGTCCAGCACCAAATGGTCACCGAAGGATTTGCTCAGATGATTAACGTCGATCACTTTGACGCAGCCTCCTTTCCAGAATGCCCAGCAGCCAGGTGAAAATAATCACCAGCACCAGATAGATAATGGCAATGCCAAGCAGGGGGAACATCTGTTCGTAGGTTCTGCCATAGATGGCCTGGGCAGCGTACACCAGTTCCTTACCGCCGATAACGGTAATCAGGGAGGTGTCTTTCAGCAAGATGATGAACTCATTACCCAGAGAAGGAAGAATTGCCTTGAATGCCTGGGGGATGACGATGAAGCGCATGGTGTCGATGTAGTTCAGGCCCAGGCTCCGTCCGGCCTCCGCCTGGCCAGGGTCCAGGGCCATCAGGCCGCCCCGGATGATCTCAGAGACGTAAGCGCCGGAGTTGATGCCCAGGGTCAGGGCACCAATCAGTGTATAGTCCCGGGAGGAGGAGAAGATGACGAAGCCCATAATCAGCAACTGAACCATCATGGGGGTGCCCCGGATGACTGTGACATAGACTTTGCATACCGCATTCAGCAGTCCCAGAACGGGATTGTGATGACCAGGCCGCTGCTGGTCGTGGGCGGTGCGGATCATGGCAACCACAATGCCCAAGGCAATACCGATGGCCAGGGCCATGGCGGTGACCATCAGGGTGGTTCCCACACCATTCAGATACTGCTTCCAGCGGCCGCCGTCAATAAACGCCTGATAAAATTTGACGTAAAATTCCTGAGAAAATGTGGCGGTGCCTTCCCGCAGAAGGGGCTTCCATGCTTCGTACAGTTCCACAGACTCACTCCTTATTTGGTATAATAAAGTTGCAAAACGATTGCTTCCGGAAAATCCTCCATTATGAGCACTTTCCGCAGGCCGCCGAAAAAGCAGACCCTAAGGGCGGGTAACCCGCCCTTAGAGAAGAATACGCTTATTCGCCGAAGTACTTGTCGTAAATGGCAGGAATGGTGCCATCCTCGTTGAGGTCCTTCAGAGCCTGGTTGATGGCATCCAGCAGAGCGGTGTTCTCCTTGTTTACACCGATGGCATAGTTGTCCTCAGCCAAATCACCGTCCAGCAGAACCAGACCGGGGTTGGAATTCACAAACTCCTGAGCGGGGTTGGCATCGATGACCACGCAGTCAACCTGACCGTTCATCAGAGCCTGAACAGCGCTGGCACCGTTGTCATACGGGGTGACCTGGCTTTCGCCGTAGGCATCGGAGACAAAGATGTGGCCAGTGGTTGCCCGCTGAACGCCAATCATCTTCTCACCCAGGTTGTCCATGGTCACATCGGAGCCTTCCTTGACAATAACCTTCTGGGTGCTGGAGAAATAGTAATCGGTGAAGTTCATGACCATCAGACGGTCCTCAGTAACGGACACACCGGCCATGACGATATCGCTCTTGTTTTCCTGAACGGCCAGCAGAGCGGCATCAAACTCCATGTCGTCCACGTCCAGCTCCAGGCCCAGCTTCTTTGCAATAGCGTCGGCAACTTCCACGTCAAAGCCCTCGAAGGAGCCGTCATCGGCAACCATTTCGAAGGGAGGGAAAGCGGCGTTGGTGGACATGATCAGCTTGCCTTCTTCAATGGTGGTGAAGGAAGCTGCAGCCTCAGCAGCCTCGGTAGCGGCAGTGGTCTCAGCAGCGGCAGCCGTGGTCTCGGCAACAACGGTGGTTTCAACAGCAGCGACAGTGGTCTCTTCCGCAGCGGAATTGCCGCAGCCAGCGAACATGCCCACAACCAGCAGGCAGCTCAAAGCAATCGCGAAAAACTTTTTCATTTTTCTTACACTCCTCATTTCATTTTCAAAATCCGTATGTACTGGATTTGATGAATAAATTATACTCTCAGTGCTGGATATCGTCAATGGGTCAACATCACAAGTTTTCCATTTTATTCCCGGTTTCCCTCAGCAATACTGCACAATAACAGAAATTCAACCAAGGAATATTCAAATACACGCAGAAAATATACCATTTCTTCCTTCCTTTGGTATGCATAATATTCGTCGTATATTGGATATTCCAAAAGAAATATTCCCATCGTTGACGCTTGGAGAATCCTTTGGTATAATTTGCTCAGTAATTGCTGAAATCAAAGGAGTGTTACCATGAGCGCAATGTTGACCGGAATCGGTGTCGGCCCCGGCGACCCGGAGCTGATGACCCTGAAGGCCATGAAGAAATTGCAGGCGTGTGATCTTCTGGTGGTGCCGGATGCCGACAAGGGAGAAAGCACCGCTTATAAAATTGCCGTCCAGGCCTATCCGGATCTGGAAAGCAAGCCTACCCTGGTGGTGCGGATGCCCATGACCCACGACAGAGCCCAGTGGCGGGCCAGTCACCGTGCTGCCGCCGATCAGATTGAGGCCCAGCTGGACCAGGGAAAGCATGTTGTCTTCATCACCCTGGGAGACCCCACCGTGTATGCAACCTATATGTATGTCCACAAAATGGTAGCAGATGACGGTTATCCCACGGAAATTGTCAGCGGAATCCCCTCTTTCTGCGCCGTTGCCGCCAAACTGAACATCTCTCTGGCGGAGGGCAGCCAGATGCTGCACATCGTCCCCTCTTCCCACGGGATTGAAAGCGCCCTGACCCTGCCCGGTGTGAAGGTGCTGATGAAAGCCGGTTCCAAAATGGGCAAGGTACGCAGCCAGCTGATCCAGGCGGATATGGACGTCAGCATGGTGGAAAACTGCGGCATGCCCACAGAGCGGGTGTTCCACAGTGCCGAGGAAATTCCGGAAGATGCCGGATATTTCTCCCTGATTATTGCCAAGGACAAGCAGTAATGGCTGCTTCCCTTCTCCGGCTGCCCGGTGCAGGCGGAGAAGGGTGTGGCGAAAATCTTCCTCAACCGGAAAGAATTTGCTTGACAGACGCCCGGAGCGGTGCTATAATATGCGTCGTGATGGTGTTAAGCACCCGCGACCTATATGGGCCTTTAGCTCAGTTGGTTAGAGCCTCCGGCTCATAACCGGATCGTCCCGGGTTCGAATCC
>CALXDU010000043.1 GCA_944387145.1 uncultured Oscillospiraceae bacterium
AATTCCACACTTGCAGCCTGAGAAGTGTTTTCTGCCAGGTACACGCCCCGGCAGAAAACAGTTTTGACTCTATTTGCCGCCATAGGCGGCAAACTCTGCGAGGCTTTTGTGACACACTGGGGGAGGGCAAACGCCCTCCCTGTTTTTATGCAAAAAAGAGGCGAACCGAGCAAATCGGTTCGCCTTTTGCTGATTGTCTTACAGTTCGCAGTTGCCCACGGTTCTGGGGAAGGGAATGGCATCGCGGATGTTGCCGATGCCGGTCAGGTACATGACGCAGCGCTCAAAGCCCAGGCCGAAACCGGCATGGCGGGCAGAGCCATACTTGCGCAGATCCATGTAGAAGCCGTAATCCTCCGGCTTCATGCCCAGCTCTTCAATGCGGTTTTTCAGGATCTCGTAGTTATCCTCACGCTGAGAGCCGCCGATGATCTCGCCGATGCCAGGCACCAGGCAGTCCATAGCCGCCACGGTCTTTCCGTCGGGATTCAGCTTCATATAGAAAGCCTTGATTTCCTTGGGGTAGTCGGTGACGAATACAGGCTTCTTGAACACCACTTCCGTCAGGTAGCGCTCATGCTCGGTCTGCAGATCGCTGCCCCAGTGGACAGGATACTCAAACTGATCATTGTGCTGCTCCAGCAGGGCAACGGCCTCGGTGTAGGTAATCCGGCCAAAATCGCTGGTCAGGATGTGGTTCAGCCGATCCAGCAGGCCCTTGTCCATGAACTGGTTGAAGAAGGCCATTTCCTCCGGAGCGTGCTCCAGAACGTAGGAAATGATATACTTGATCATGTCCTCTGCCAGACGCATATCGTCGTCCAGGTCGGCGAAGGCGATTTCCGGCTCGATCATCCAGAACTCTGCAGCATGGCGGGTGGTGTTGGAATTCTCCGCCCGGAAGGTGGGGCCGAAGGTGTAGACATTGCGGAAGGCCATGGCAAAGGTCTCGGCGTTCAGCTGACCGGACACCGTCAGGTTGGTGGGCTTGCCGTAGAAGTCCTTGCTGTAGTCCACTGCGCCGTCCTCGGTCTTGGGTACATTGTTCAGGTCCAGAGTGGTAACCTGGAACATTTCACCAGCGCCCTCACAGTCGGAACCGGTAATCAGCGGGGTATGGACATAGACAAAGTCCCGATCCTGGAAGAACTGGTGAATGGCCATGGCAGCCAGGCTGCGGACACGGAACACTGCCTGGAAGGTATTTGTCCGGGGACGCAGATGGGTGATGGTTCGCAAAAACTCCATGGAATGGCGCTTGGGCTGCAGGGGATAGTCGCCGGTGGAGGGGCCTTCTACCGTGATAGAAGTGGCCTGAATCTCAAAGGGCTGCTTGGAATCCGGAGTCAGCTCCAGAGTGCCCTTGACAATCAGGGCAGCGCCGATATTGATCTTGGAAATTTCCTGAAAATTCTCCAGGGTATCATTATAAACCACCTGAACCGGCGTAAAATAGGTGCCGTCATTCAGGACGATAAAACCAAACTGCTTGCTGGGACGGCGATTTCGCACCCAGCCGCCGATCTGCACTTCCTGACCGGCATAACGCTCTGTGTTCTTGAACAGCTCACGGACGGTGATTAGTTCCATAGGGAATCCCTCTCCTTTTGCTCGAAATATAGTTAAGTATACGCCAATTTGGAAGATATTACAAGAGGAAAAAGAGGTTTTTGTAGAAAATATTCAAATATTTCTCTCTTCAGCTGCAATCTGCTGCCCCGCCGTCTCCGATTCCTGCCGGATCAGCTGCAGCTTTTCTGCCCGGGTCATGGATTTGATGCGGCACTCCCGTTTCAGCGCCTGGCTGTGGGAGCCGCAGCTTTCCCGGTATACCAGTGTCAGAGGGCATCTGCTCCGGGTATACTTGGCGCCCCGGCCTGACCGGTGGGCCTGCAGCCGCTTTTCTACATCGGTACTGATGCCGGTATAGAGGGTATCGTCTGCGCAGCGCAGGATGTACACATACCAAACCGATTCCACAGTTTCCTCCTGATGACAGCAATCGCCCAGAGCCGCAGCTCCGGGCGATACAACGCCGATTAGCCCTTGCCGTTACGCTTCAGCAGGCCGTATTTCACGTCCCACAGCTTCTGGCTCAGGTCAACATAGTAAGTTTGGGGATTGTCAAAACGCTTGACCTCGTCCCACAGGGTATCCACCTGCTGGCGGCAGTAGGTACGGATTTCCTCCAGGCTGGGCAGCCGGTAAACCAGCTCGCCGCCTTTGAAAATGGGGACCTGCAGCTCCTTGGCGGTGAAATTGTACACCCGCTTGGTCTTCCAGGTTGCGTCCGGATCGAAAATTTCCATGTCCTTGCTATCATCCACGGTTTCATCATAAACCGTCAGATAGTCGGCAATGGCCTTGCCGGTATCGTTGGCGTAGAAGCGGTAAAGCTTCTTATAGTGGGGATTGGTAATCTTGCCCACGTTTTCGGAAATCTTGATCTTGGGCACCACGGTGCCGTCGGCTTCCTCCACCGCAACCAGCTTGTAAACGCCGCCGAACACCGGCTCACTCTTGGCGGTAATCAGCCGCTCGCCCACGCCGAACAGGTCGATCTGGGCACCCTGGCGGAGGATGTCCCGGATAATATATTCGTCCAGAGAGTTGGATACGGAAATCTGGCACTCGGTCCAGCCGGCGTCATCCAGCATCTTCCGGGCCTGCCGGGTCAGGTAAGCCAGGTCGCCGGAGTCCAGGCGGATGCCGCACTTGGTAATGCCCATGGGCTTGAGCACTTCGTCAAAGACCCGGATAGCATTGGGCACGCCGGATTTCAGGGTATTGTAGGTATCCACCAGCAGCGTTGCGTTGTGAGGGTACATCTGGACGTAAGCCTTGAAGGCTTCATACTCGCTGTCGAACATCTGCACCCAGGCATGAGCCATGGTGCCGCCAGCCTTCACGCCGAAGAGCTGGTCGGAAATGGTACAGGCAGTGCCGTGGCAGCCGCCGATGTAGGCAGCTCTGGCACCCAGAATGGCAGCGTCAGCGCCCTGGGCCCGGCGGGAACCGAATTCCAGCACCGTCCGTCCCTCCGCTGCCCGGACCACCCGGTTGGCCTTGGTGGCAATCAGGCTCTGGTGATTGACGCACAGCAGCAGGTAGGTTTCCACCAGCTGGGCCTGAATCGCCGGAGCACGAACGGTAATAATCGGCTCTTTGGGGAAAACCGGAGTGCCCTCGGGAACCGCCCAGATATCGCCGGTGAACCGGAAATCCGCCAGGAAGTTCAGGAAATCCTCGGTAAACATCTTCCGACTGCGCAGATAGTGGATATCCTCCGGGTCAAAATGCAGCTCCTGAATATACTGGACAATCTGCTCCAGCCCTGCGGCAATGGCAAATCCGCCGCCATCCGGACAGCGCCGGAAAAACAGGTCAAAGTAGGTAATCCGGTCTGCATAGCCCTGAGTGAAATACCCCTGGCTCATGGTCAGCTCGTAAAAGTCGCAGAGCATGGTAAGATTCAGCTTTTCATTGACAACCATATCGGTCACCTCATTGCAATTTATTGGGTCTATTATAAAGAATTCCCCGGAAAATAGCAACCCTTTTCTTTCACAGCAGCACGTTTGTCGCCGTCGCCTGGAAAAACTACCCCTTCTTTTTTATTGACACCCGGCCCACTTTCCGCTATAGTTTAAGTAAGAAAGGTCGTGATTACGATGGAACTGGTACCTGGTTTGAAAGCAGAAGTTTCCACTCTGGCAGAGCGGGAGGACACGGCGAAAGAGGTCGGCTCCGGCGATTTGCTGGTCTACGCCACCCCCTGTATGGCAGCGCTGATGGAAGGCGCCGCCTGTGAAGCCATTGCCGAATGCCTGCAGGAGGGACAGAGCAGCGTGGGAACCTCCCTGAATATTGCCCACACTTCCGCAACCCCGGTTGGATTGGAAGTCCGGGCCGAAGCAGAAGTCACCGCCGTGGAAGGAAAGGTCATCACCTTTGCGGTGCGGGCCTTTGACGAAGCCGGGGAAATCGGCAGCGGAACCCACACCCGTGTCATTGTCAACAGCCAGAAATTTCTGGAAAAAGCTTACGCAAAACTGTAAGGAGGTCATTACATGCAAGATTACGGAGCCATGATCCGCAGCACCTTTGAACTGGGCAGCGTTCGGGACGCCGCCTTGCTGTTTGAAGCCTGCATCAAAAGCGCATTCCCCACCTTCCATTTCCGCCGTCTGGAGCTGATTCGTTTTCTGAAGGAGCCGCAGTACCTGGAAGGCCGGAGCTGGAACCACGTTTTTGAAATCAAAAAATCCCAGCTGCAGGGGCAGCCGGTTTGGGAAGTCCACTGTCACCGGGTCACCATGGGCAAGACCCCGGATAAGCATGTCTATCTGGATTACATGACCCTGGATTTTCTGCAATATCTGGAAGAATGACAAAGATATCCCGGCAGGTTACCCTGCCGGGATATTGTTTTGCTTATTTTGCCTTGTCCGCAGCGATCAGGCGCTTCATGGCTTCGATTCCTACCTTGATTGCACCGGTGGTATCCTCGGTCATGGGCATGGCCAGGCCTGCCTTTTCCCGTTCCTGATTCCACACCGCATGGAAGCAGCTTCCACAGCGCACTCCCAGGGCAGCAGCCACCACAAACAGCGCCGCCGATTCCATCTCGCTGGCTTTCACCCCCAGCCGTTTCCAGCTTTCCCATTTCTGCAGCAGGTCATAGTACACCGGGGATTTCTCCGGGCTGTGCTGACCGTAGAAGGCATCCTTGCACTGAACCACACCCGTATGGGTACGGTATCCCAAATCCTCCGACGCGGCCTTCAGCGCCGCCGTAATGGTAAAGTCTCCCACCGCTGGGAACTCAATGGGGGCATATTCCAAAGACGTATGCTCAAAGCGGATCGCGCCGGTGGCGACCACAATATCTCCCGGCAGCACATCCATGGCAATGCCGCCGCAAGTGCCGACCCGGATAAAGGTATCCGCACCGATGGCCGCCAGCTCCTCCATGGCAATGGAAGCAGAAGGGCCGCCAATCCCCGTGGAACAGACACTGACCTTCTCCCCCAGCAGAGTTCCGGTGTAGATGTTGTACTCCCGGTTCATGCCAATGTGTACCGGGTTGTCAAAATAGGAAGCGATGGATTCACAGCGCCCGGGGTCACCAGGCAGGAACACATACCGTCCCACATCCCCCTTCTGGCAGTGAATGTGGTACTGCATACCGATATCTTGCACAGCAATCACCTCTTTGGTTAAGTTATAGAATTATCATAGCACACTACCCCGGTATTTTCAAGGGAAACCACGGGTGGTGTTACTCTACCACGGGTGGTGTTACTCTACCAGGAATCTGTTTCTGTCAGGGATACATTTTATCCTTCCAATACCACCATTTCAGCTTTTCCGGTTCGTGAATTTCGTTTTCGGCATAATACACCGCCAGACGAAACACATACAGCTGGCACCGGTCTTCCGGAAACCTTTTATACAGGCAGTCCAGGCGGTATAGTTCCTCCGGGGATTTTCCCTTTAAATCCTGGATTTTCCAAATGCCGATGTTGTTCAGATCCTCCTCGATATTTTTTCCCACACCGGGAATTTCCCGCAATTCGCCCATAGCTGCCTCCTTTTGATACAAATGCCCCCGGGACGAATTTCTGTCCCGGGGGCATGGTTGTTACAAGCTCAATTTTTCCTTGTCGAAGTAATTCTTGGTCAGCTTCACCACCACACCGGACAGGCCCAGCAGGGCAATCAGGTTGGGGATGGCCATAAAGCCGTTGAGGGTGTCGGCAATGTTCCAGACCAGTTCCAGTTCCATGGTTGCACCCACCACCACTGCCAACACATAAGCTACCTGGTAAGCCGGAACCAACCGGGTTCCTGCCAGGAACTCAAAGCACCGGGAACCGTACAGCGCCCAGGACAAAATGGTGGACAGAGCGAACAGGCCGATGCCGATGGCAATAATCAGCGCGCCCATCCGGCTGCCAAATACCGTAGAGAAGGAAGCACTGATGAGCTCTGCTCCGGCGCTTTCTCCCCACTGGATAGGAACGCCCCGCTCCACACCGCACAGCATGGTCATTGCCGTCAGGGTGCAGATCACGATGGTATCCATGAATACTTCAAAAATGCCATACAGGCCCTGCTTCACCGGATCGATTTCCGAGCTTGCCGCATGGGCCATGGGAGCGGAGCCAAGGCCGGCTTCGTTGGAAAATACGCCACGGCCTACGCCTTTTTGAATGGTACTCATCAAGGTAATGCCAAAAGCGCCGCCCAGGGCAGCTTCTGCATTGAATGCTCCCTGAAAAATCATGCTGAAAATCTTACCCAAAGAACCCAGATTGGCGAACACCACGCACAGGGCGCAGACAATGTAAATCGCCGCCATGAAGGGCACCATCTTCTCCGCCACGGAACCAATCCGCTTGATGCCGCCAAAGAGCACCATGGCCACAACGCCTGCTACCAGCATGCCGATCACCGCACTGGATACCGGCACACTCTGGCCAAACAGCTGAAAGGAGGCAGCCGCAGTATTGCCGCCAAAGGCGTCAATGGCGGTATTGATAGAACCGGCAATGGTGTTGACTTGGGTCATGTTGCCGATGCCAAAGGCCGCAATGGCTCCCAGCAAGCTGAATGCAACAGCCAGGCCATGCCACTTGGGCCCCAGACCGTTTTTGATATAGTACATCGGGCCGCCGACGTAATCACCTTTGGCATTGCGCTCCCGATAACGAACCGCCAGCACCACTTCGGCATACTTGGTAGCCATGCCGAACAGGGCCGAAAGCCACATCCAGAACACAGCGCCGGGACCGCCCACCGCAATGGCTCCGGTGACACCGGCAATATTGCCTGTTCCTACGGTAGCTGCCAGTGCGGTAGCCACAGCCTGGAAGGGGGTTACTTCCCCGTCACCGGCAGTCTGCTTGTGGAAAATCCTGCCGATGGTGTTCTTCATGGCATAGCCGAATTTCCGGAACTGCAGGAAGCCCATCCGGGCGCTTAAGTATACCCCGGTTCCCACCAGAAGCAGCAGCATCCAGGGCCCCCAAGCAATGCCATTGAGTACCTTTACAATATCGGTCAGCGTCATATTACCCCTCCGTACTCCAAAATATACTTTATCATACTAAATTGGAGCAGAAAATGCAAGAAGAAAGTTGCCATCATGCAAAAATCTTCGGCATTTCCTTAGAAGAAGCTGACCTGGCTGGTATCGGGCAAATCGCCGAAGGCTCCCGCTTCTTTCAGCATCTGCATATGGGTTTTGGAGACCTTGGGACAGGCGGCTGCCACTTCCTCAACGGAAAGGAAAGTTTTTCCCTTTCTTCCTTCCATCAAATCCCAGGCAGCGCTTTCACCCAGACCGGAGATGGCCACGAAGGGCGGCAGAAGCTTTCCGTCTTTTACCAGGAATTTGATAGCATGGCTTTCATAAATGCTGATGGGCAAAAATTCAAATCCCCGGAGGTAATATTCGTAGGCAACTTCCAGGGTGGTCAGCAGATCTTCATCCTTTGCGGTTGCTTCCTCGTTGTTCTCAATGGCATCGATATTGGCCTTCACCACTTCCATGCCACGGGTCATCAGCACCGCGTCAAAGCCGCCCTTCTGGCTGCGGCGGTAGAAGTAGGCCGCATAGAACGGCAGGGGGTGATGCACTTTAAACCAGGCAATCCGGAAGGCCATCATAACGTAGGCAACGGCGTGGGCCTTGGGGAAGAGGTACTTGATTTTCTTGCAGGAACCGATATACCAATCCGGCACACCGGCGGCAACCATCTCTTCCTCCGCACCTTCCGGCAATCCCCTTCCCTTACGGACGGATTCCATTATCTTAAAGGAACGCTTTTCCGGCATACCGCAGGAAATCAGGTATACCATAATGTCGTCACGACAGCCAATGGTGCCGTCAACGGTAGCAGTTTTGGAGGTAATCAGATCCTTGGCGTTGCCCAGCCACACGTCGGTACCATGGGAGAAGCCGGAAAGCCGCACCAGGGTGTCAAACCGGGTGGGCATGGTATCCAGAAGCATGCCCCGGGTAAAGCGGGTATTGAATTCCGGAATTGCCACAGCGCCGGTGGGGCCAAGCAAGGGGTCATCTTCATACCCCAGCACTTTGGATGAGGTAAAAATGGACATGGTGTCCTTGTCATCCAAAGGAATGGTCTTGGCGTCCACGCCAGTCATATCCTCCATCATCCGGATCATGGTGGGGTCATCGTGACCCAGCATATCCAGTTTCAGCAGATTTTCCTCCATGGAGTGGTATTCAAAGTGGGTGGTAATCTGGTCGGAATTGGGGTCATCCGCCGGGTGCTGCACCGGGCAGAAGTCCCAGATCTCGTTTTCCTGAGGGATAACCACCAGACCGCCGGGATGCTGTCCGGTGGTTCGCCGGACACCCACGCAGCCGGCCGCCAGTCGGGCTTCCTCGGCACGGTTGGCAGTCTTGCCCCGCTCGGACAGATACTTTTTCACATAACCGAAGGCAGTTTTCTCTGCCACAGTACCCACGGTTCCAGCCCGGAAAACGTGGGATTTTCCGAACATTTCAATGCAGTAAGCGTGGGCCTTGGCCTGGTATTCGCCGGAGAAGTTCAGGTCGATATCCGGCACCTTGTCGCCGCCGAAACCAAGGAAGGTTTCAAAGGGGATGTTAAAGCCGTCCTTTTCCATCTGGGCGCCGCACTTGGGGCAGACCGCATCCGGAAGGTCGGCGCCGCAGTTGTACCCCTTGGGCACATCCAGCACCGTGTGCTTGCACTCCGGGTTGGGGCAGCGGTAGTGAGGCGGGAAGGAGTTAACCTCGGTAATACCGGACATGAAGGCCACAATGGAAGAACCCACGGAACCACGGGAGCCAACCAAGTAGCCATGCTCCAGAGAGTTCTGCACCAGCTTCTGGGCGGACATATAAATCACGTCGTAGTGGCAGGAAATGATGTCATGCAGTTCCGTTTCTACACGCTTGACGAAGAGTTCCGGGGGATTTTCTCCGTAAAGCCGGTGGAATTTGCCGTAAACCAGATTCTTCAAATCCTCCACAGAGTTTTCAATCTTCGGGGCAAACAGGTTGTGGGGCACCGGGCGCAGAGATTCGCACATATCCGCAATGAGATTGGGGTTGGTGACCACAATTTCGTAGGCCTTTTCCTCTCCCAGATAGGAAAACTCCCGGAGCATCTCGTCCGTGGTGCGGAAATACAGGGGGTTGGGCTTGTCCGCATCGTCAAAGCCCTTGGTTGCCAGCAGAATATGCCGGAAAATCTCATCTTCCGGGTTCAGGAAATGCACGTCGCCGGTGGCAACCACCATTTTTCCCAGTTCCTCGCCCAAGCGGACAATGGTGCGGTTATAGTTGCGCAGATCCTCCATGTCCTTGGCCATGCCCTTGTCCAGCATAAACCGGTTGTTGGCCAAGGGCTGGATTTCCAGAAAATCGTAGAACGAGGCAATTCGCTTCAGTTCATCATCGCTTTTCCGGTCCAGCACCGCCTGGAACAGTTCTCCCGCTTCACAGGCAGAACCGATAATCAGGCCCTCCCGCAGCTGCAGCAGTTCCGATTTGGGAATCCGGGGCACCCGCTTGAAGTACTTCAGGTTGGAGTTGGAAATCAGATGGTAGAGATTGCGCAGTCCCACCTGATTCTTGGCAAAGAGGATGATGTGCCGGGCCTGACGGTTGGTCACATGGCTTCCCGAGCGCAGGTGAACCATGGCCGGGTTGATGTCCTGGAGAGTGTGGATGTCATGCTCCTGCTCCAGCTTTTCCATCAGCTTGGTCATAATCAGGCCGCAGGTCATGGCATCGTCTCCCGCCCGGTGGTGGTTAAAGTCCGGCAGGCTCAATGCGTCCGAGACGATGTTCAGCTTGAACTTGTTCAGGTGGGACAGAAGGTTCTGGGACAAAATCAGAGTGTCCACCGCCGTATAGTTGTAGGGCAGGCCCTGGCGCTGGCACTCCGCCCGGATAAAGCCGGTATCAAAGTCGGAATTGTGGGCAACCAGCACCCGTCCGCCGATAAAGTCCAGGAATTTGGGCAGCACTTCTTCAATTTTCGGCGCACCCTGGAGCATTTCCTCGGTGATGCCGGTCAGCTCCACAATTTTCCGTTCCAAAGGTCGCTCCGGGTCTACAAAGGTCTGGAAACGGTCGATTTCTTCTCCGTTTTTCAGAATAACGGCACCGATTTCAATGATTCGGTCATTCTGGGAAGACAGGCCCGTGGTTTCCAGGTCAAAGGCCACAAATTCCTGATCGAAGGACATGTCCTGACTGCCGTGAACCACAATCCGGTCATCCACGTCATTAACATAATATCCTTCACAGCCGTAGAGGATTTTAATATTCTCGTCGGTACCTGCCACCTTGGCCTTGGATGCGGCCTTCATGGCATCGGGGAAGGACTGGACAACGCCGTGGTCGGTAATGGCGATGGCCCGGTGGCCCCAGGCAGCCGCCTGCTTCACCGCGTCCGCCGTTACCGTCAGCGCATCCATGTTGGACATGGTGGTATGCAGGTGCAGCTCCACCCGCTTGCCCTCCGGGGCGGTATCCTTCCGTTTTTCCATGGCGCCGGGCATCATGGCGTAGGGCTTGAGCACCATTTCGTTTTCGAACCGGTCTTCAATCAGCTTGCCCTGGACCTGCAGAATCGAGCCGATTTTTACATTGTCCAGAATGGGCTTGGCCTCTCCCGCTTCCAAGAAGCGGCTGATCCGGACGGAGTTGGTGTTGTCGGTCATATCAAACTTGACCACCCAAGCGTTGCGCTTTTTCAGTTCCTTGTGGTCTACATTGAATACCCGGCCCTCTACAATCACCGTACCCATATCCAAACTCAGATCTTTCATAGCCACGGGGCTGCCTTTGAAGGGTTTTCCGTAGAAGGCATCGCTGGGCGCCTGGGGTTTGGGCTGGGAAGCCTGTTTTGCCTGGGCAACTGTAGCCGTGGGCAGAGCCTCAATCATGGCATCCCGCATGGAGGCCATGGCATCAAACAGTGCTTTGCCTTCCAGGGGTTTCCCTGCTTCAATCTGGATGGTCACCGGCGCAGCAAACCGTTCCCGAAGGACGGTCTGTACCTGGGGAATCAGTTCCTCCAGCTCGTTCTTTCCATTGGCCACCAGGTGAATGGTCAGCTGCGCTGCGTCCCATTCCCACTTGGCCCCGGCCAGGCTGCCCCGGGTCATGGAATTGCGGCTGACAAAGAGCTGCATCAGCTCCTCCGGCTCGATTTTGTGCAGCTGGTCTTCCGGATGGGTGGCCGTCAAGTCTACCCTCCGCAGGCTGTACAGGCCGGAAATCTGCTTTCCCACATCCTCCAGCTGCCGCTGGGGGATATAGGCATCGGAATGAACCGCCACATGCACCGACCGCTCCTCCGGAAAAATATCCGCAGCAACGATGGCCGCCTGCGACAAGACAGCGTCCAGTCCCTCAGGCGGCTCATAATCCGGGAACATATTGTGTAAGTATATCTGCTCGGTCATAAGTTCCTCATCTCAGGTAAAAAATGGGCGGAAGCAAACGTTCCGCCCAAAGGCTTATAACTTCTCGATTCGGCGCAGCAGGGCGGGCAGAAGCTCCTCATAGGGCAGCTTCTCCACCTGTTCTCCTTTTTCAAAGATCATGCCCCAGCCGTCGCCGCCGGCAATGCCGATGTCTGCTTCCCGGGCTTCTCCCGGGCCGTTGACCACGCATCCCATTACTGCCACGGTAATGGGCTTCTGGCAGTCTTTCAGGGCGGCATCCACCTGGTTCACCAGGCCGATCAGGTCAATCCGGGTGCGACCGCAGGTCGGGCAGGAAACGATATTCACGCCCTCTTTGCGCAGTCCTGCCGCTTTCAGAATGTCCTTGGCGGCGTAGACTTCTTCCACCGGGTCATCGGTCAGGCTCACCCGGATGGTATCGCCGATGCCCTCCAGCAGCAGTGCGCCGATGCCCATGGCGGACTTAATCAGTCCCTGCTTCACCGGGCCGGTTTCCGTCACGCCGATGTGGATGGGATAGTCGCACTTGCTCCGGAACAGCCGGGCTGCCGCCACCATTGTGGGCACGGTGGAAGACTTCATGGACACACAGGTATCGTAAAAGCCCTGTTTTTCCAGCAGTTCCAAGTGCTGGAAAGCACTTTCCACCAGGGCTTCCGCCGTGGGATGGCCGTACTTTTCCAGCAGTTTTTTGTCCAGGCTGCCGCCGTTTACGCCAATGCGGATGGGGATGTGCTTTTCCTTGCATACCTCCACTACCGCTTTGACCCGGTCCTCCCCGCCGATATTGCCGGGATTGATGCGGATTTTGGCTGCACCGCCTTCCGCCGCAGCAATGGCCAGCTTATAGTCAAAGTGAATGTCCGCAACCAGCGGCAGGGGGCTTTCCTTGGCGATCTCCGAAAATCCCCGGGCGGCTTCCATATTCGGCACCGCCAACCGGGCAATCTGGCATCCGGCGGATGCCAGGGCGCGAATCTGACCCAAAGAGCCTTCCACATCCGTGGTTTTGGTATTCAGCATGGACTGAATCACCACCGGGGCGCCGCCGCCGATGGGGATTCCGCCTACCAAAATCTGTCTTGTCATATCTGTCTCCTATCCCGGTTTTACCGGATCAAAAACCAAATATCCTTGAACATGACTACCGCCATCAGTCCCAGCAGCAGAAGCATTCCGGCACCGTGCAGATACCCTTCATACTTGGGATTAATTTCCTTCTTGGTGATGCCCTCCACCACCGTGGTAACCAGCAGCCCCACTACCCGGCCGCCATCCAAAGCAGGGATGGGCAGCAGGTTCATCACTGCCAGGTTGATGGCAATGAATCCGCCGAAATAGAGCATATTCATCAGGGCGTCCACCCAGGTCCGGGAGCTTTCTGCCACCACTGTCATCTGCTGGACAATGCCCACCGGGCCGGACACATCCGCCAGTCCCACCTGGCCTTTGACCAGCATCTGCAGGCTCAGACGAACCAAACGCACTGTATCCAGGGTCTGATTCCAGCCGTACTGGATTTTCCCCCAGAAATTCAGATCCGCAATGGAAAAATTCATGCCAAACAGCTTCTGGGTGGTTCCGTCTGCCTGGACAACGTCGTGCTTTTCCATGAGCAGATCCTCCAGCACGACTTTTTTGCCGCCACGCTCCACCACCAGATCGTGGACATCCCCGCCGTTCAGTCCCAGAATCAGGGAAAAATCCGACTGAACATAGATTTTTTCTCCATCCACTTCCAAAATCCGGTCCCCTACCTGCAAACCTTCCTCCCCGTCCAGGGTGCAGAAGGTTTCGAAACCGGAAATCACCGGTACAACCACCTGCTTCACCGGCAGGTACACCACAATCATCAGCAACACGCCGATCAGGAAATTCATGGCAGCACCGGCTACCAGGATAATCAGCCGCTTCCACCAGGCAGCTGCCCGGAAGGAGCGGGGATTGTCACTGTCCTCGTCCTCTCCTTCCATGGCGCAGTAGCCGCCGATGGGAATCAGGCGAATGGAATACAAGGTTTCTCCCACCTGTTTTTTCCACAGTGCCGGGCCCATGAAAATGGCAAACTCATTGACCTGGACTCCGGACAGCTTCGCCGCCACAAAATGCCCCAGTTCGTGGACAAAAATCAAAACACTGAACAGAAGGATTGCGAAAAGAATGCTCATAGAACGCCTCGCTTAAACAAAAGATTGCCACGCGGTTCCCAAAGATCACCGCAGTTTCCGGACAGCCTCCCGGGCCAGCCGATCCGCTTCCAGAATCTGCTCCAGTGTGGGATTGGAGATAAAGGGAACCTGCTCTACCGCCTGGGATACCAGCCGGTAAATATCATAAAATCCAATTTCGTCCGCCAGGAACATGGCCACAGCTTCTTCGTTGGCGCCGTTCATGGCAGGACAGGCCGTACCGCCCTTGGCGGCGCACTGGTAAGCCAGCGCCAGGCAGGGGAAATTCTCCAGATCCGGCGCAGCAAAGCTCAGGCTGCCGCAGGTGAGCAGATCCAGCCCTTCCACCGGGCAGGGAAGCCTCTGGGGATAGGTCAGCGCCAACTGAATAGGCAGGCGCATATCCGGTGTGCCCATCTGAGCCATCACTGCCCCGTCGGTAAATTCCACCATGCTGTGGACAATGCTCTGCCGGTGAATCACCACATCCACCTGTTCCAGGGGGACCTGGTAAAGGCGCATGGCTTCGATGACTTCCAGGCCCTTGTTCATCAGGGTTGCGCAGTCAATGGTGATTTTCGCTCCCATTTTCCAGTTGGGATGCTTCAGGGCATCGGCTTTGGTCACCTGCTGAAGCTGCTGCCGGGTCATGCCGAAGAAGGGGCCGCCGGAGCAGGTGAGAATCAGCCGCTTGATTTCCTTCTTATCCTTACAGCCCATTAGGCACTGAAAGATTGCGGAATGCTCCGAATCCACCGGGATGATCTCGGCACCATAGCGTTTGGCCTCCGCCATCACCAGTTCCCCGGCGCAGACCAGGGTTTCCTTGTTGGCAAGACCGATGCGTTTTTTTGCCCGGATGGCAGCCAAAGTGGGTTTGAGTCCCACCATGCCCACCACAGCGGTAATCACGCAGTCCGCCTTGGGAATCTGGGCCGCTTCAATCAGACCGGCTTCTCCCCAGCTTACCCGGATGGGAAGGTCTGCAATTTCCCGGGCCAGTGCGTTGGCCGCTTCTTCCGTTGCCATAACCGCCAGCTCCGGCTGAAACTGCCGGCACTGCTGGGCCATGCGCTCGACACTTGCTCCCGCCGTCAAGGCCACTACCTTAATTTCAGGCAAATGGGAGATAATATCCAGGCTCTGCCGGCCGATGGAGCCGGTAGAGCCGAGAATGCTGACATAGTTTACCATAGTTTGTTCCTCATTACACAATTACCACCGGAATCAGCAGCAAAAATGCTTCCATCAGGGGCGCCACCATCACCAGCGAATCCAGCCGGTCCAGAACACCGCCGTGTCCGGGAATCAGATTGCCATAGTCCTTGATGCCGGTCTGGCGTTTGATGACGGAGAAGCACAGATCGCCGAAGGTACCTGCCAGGGAGCCAACAATGCCGTAAAGCAGCCCAATGCCGTAGTTCACGTCAAAGCGCAGGGGCCAATCCAAAATCACCGTATAGATCAGCATGCCCAGCATGGCAGCACCCAGGCCGCCAAAGACGCCTTCAATGGTCTTGTTGGGGCTGATTACCGGAGCCAGCTTGTGTTTTCCGAATTTCATGCCCACAAAATAGGCACCTGCATCGGACAAAAATGCCACAATGAAGGGAATCAGAATCACATACCGTCCCACGCTCATGGTCAGAATCCGCACCAAAGAAGTGAGCAGAAAGGGCAGAATAATGCCCGAAACGAAACACATGCCCAGCATCTCAAAATGGACCTTCACATGATCCATCATGATTTCAGAGAACAGCAGCATGAAATAGATCATCACCATCAGCACAAAAACGGCATGGGATGCGGTGTAATAACTCCAAAGAGAAATGGCAAAGGCCATAGCGGAAGAATAAAGCACCAACCGGGGACGCTGCACCAGTTTGGTACGGTACAGCAGTTCATAGGAGGCAATGGCCAGCAGCAAGCCCAGCACCACCGCAGCCAGAATGGGCGGTGCAACCAGCACCAGCAGGAGCAAAACAGGCACCAAGATTGCCGCTGTAAGAATACGGGTTTTCATATTTCTTTATGTCCCTCCAAATCGCCGGTTGCGCCGGTGATATTCTGCAATGGCCTCGTCCAGATGCTCCGGGGTAAAATCCGGCCACAGTACATTCATAAATACATATTCCGAGTAAGCAGACTGCCACAGCAGGAAATTGCTGATGCGCTTCTCCCCGGAGGGCCGGATGACCAGTTCCGGGTCCGGAACGCCGGCAGAATACAAGAAATTATCAAACAGCCCTTCGGTCAGTTCTTCGGGGCTGCGTTTTCCCTGGGCCACCTCTTCGGCAAAGGCCCGGGCGGCATGGACAATTTCATCCCGTCCGCCATAGTTCAGGCAAAAATTCACCTGAACGTCATAATCCTGACTGCGGCTTTGGGCATCCAGGCAGAGTTTCTGCAGCTGGGGGCTCAGCCGGGTCAAATCTCCAAAAAAGCGAAAGCACACACGGTTTTTCTCCATATCCCGCAATGCTTCCTCCAGATACCGGCGCAGCAGTCGCATAATGCCGGCAATCTCGTCCTGGGAGCGTTTCCAATTCTCTGTGGAAAATGCGTAAACCGTCAGATATTTTACCCCCAGGGTGCGGCAATAGTTGGCAATCCGCCGGAAGCTCTCGGCACCGGCAGCGTGTCCGGCGGTGCGGGGCAGTCCCCGCTGTTTGGCCCAGCGGCCATTGCCATCCATGATAATGGCAATATGTTGCGGCGGAGCCAGAGGCTCTGAATTGGCCATAGGCATACCTCTTTCTTCAAAATTACCAAGTCTGCATCATAGGGGTCGATGCTGCCATCGACCCCTATCACTGTAGGCAAACGTGTGATTAGATGGACATCAGTTCCTTTTCCTTGTCGGCCAGGGCAGCGTCCACCCGCTTGATGTTCTTATCCAGCAGATCCTGCAGATCCTTCTCTGCTTTCTTCTGGTCATCTTCGGTGATTTCAGAGTTTTTCTTCAGCTTCTTTACATAGTCCATGCCGTCCCGGCGGATGTTGCGCATGGCAACTTTTGCTTCTTCGGCATACTTTCTGACCTGCTTTGCCAGTTCCTTACGGCGCTCCTCCGTCAGCTGGGGGAACACCAGACGGATGACACGGCCGTCGTTCTGGGGGTTGATGCCCAAATCGGAGGACTGGATGGCCTTCTGAATGTCCTTCAGAATCTTGGTATCCCAGGGCTGCACCACCAGGGTGCGGGCGTCGGGAGTGGAAATGGTGGCCACACCGTTCAGGGGTGTCTCACTGCCATAGTATTCCACCGTGATGCGATCAAGAACCTTGGCATTGGCCCGGCCTGCCCGAACAGCGCCGAATTCCTCATTCAGGTGCTCCAGAGCCTTGTCCATTCTTCTTGCATATTCCTTGAAATCTACGCTCATTTGTTATTCCTCCTTAACGGTAACGGTTGTTCCGATTGCCTCTCCGCAGGCAACGCGGATGATATTTTCCGGGGGATTCAAGGCAAAGCAGACCATGGGCATATCGTTATCCATAGCCAGTGTCATGGCGGTGGAGTCGGTAGCCTTCAGGTGATCTGCCAGGACCTTGTCATAGGTCAGGTGGGTATAGCGCTGGGCGTTGGGGTCGGTATTGGGGTCAGCCGAATAAATGGCATCCACGTTTTTGGCCATGAGAATGGCATCGGCCTCAATCTCCACACCCCGGAGCACTGCGCCGGTATCGGTGGAGAAATAGGGGTTGCCGGTTCCGGCAGCAAAGATCACAACCTTGCCTTCGTTCAGGTAACGATCCGCAGTATCCCGGGTAAAGTACTCGGCAAACTTATGCATCTCTACCGCAGTAAGTACTCTGGCATCCACGCCATGCTTTTCCAGGGCATCTGCCATGGCAATGGAATTCATAACGGTAGCCAGCATGCCCATGGCATCGCCGTGGGAACGCTGCATCTTGTCGGCACCGTCCTTCACGCCCCGCCAGAAGTTGCCGCCGCCGATGACCAGGCCAATCTGAACACCCATGTCCCGGCAGGTACGAATGGCTTCGCATACGGAATGGATCACGGTAAAGTCCAATCCTCTGTGCTGCTCGCCAGCCAAAGCTTCGCCGCTGATTTTCAGCAGGATGCGCTTATATTTAAGCTGAGGCAAATCATATCACTCCTTTTCATATCCTTTCCTATTTTAATATAAGATAGCCCAATTGACAACCATTAAATTGCAGATTTCTCAAAATGTTTTCGTATTTTTCATAACCGGATACACAATGTACAATTTTCACACAGTCTTTGCCCCGGAAAAGATGGATTCTGGCAGGAATTGCGGTTGCAAATCCCGCCTCTATGGGGTATAATGGCATATTATTGGTAAAAAGCAAAGGGCCAAGTCCGCCCTCTGCCAATAAACCACGATTCGTATCGGAAGAGAGGATGTTCCAATATGGCTGAGATTACGGAAAGCAAGAATTTCATCCACGCCTTTATTGATGAGGATATCGCGCCAGGCGGCCGCTATGAAGGTATGACCGTACACACCCGGTTTCCACCGGAACCCAACGGTTATCTGCACATCGGTCACTGCAAGGCGCTGATTATTGACTTCGGCACCGCGGAGAAGTACGGCGGTATGTGCAACCTGCGTATGGACGACACCAACCCCACCAAAGAGGATGTGGAGTTTGTGCAGGCCATCCAGGAGGACATCCACTGGCTGGGCTTCGACTGGGGCGACCGGTTCTTCTACGGCTCCGACTACTTTGAAAAGACTTACGAGCTGGCGGAGGAACTGATCAAAAAAGGTCTGGCCTACGTCTGCGAGCTGACTCCCGAGCAGTTCAAGGAATACCGGGGCGACACCGACACCCCCGCCAAGTCTCCCTGGCGTGACCGTCCCATCGAGGAGAGCTTGGATCTGTTCCGCCGGATGCGGGCCGGTGAATTTGAGGACAACAAGTACACCCTCCGGGCCAAGATTGATCTGGCTTCCGGCAACTTCAACATGCGTGACCCGGTCATCTACCGGATTCGCCACATGCACCACCACCGTCAGGGGGACAAGTGGTGCATCTACCCCATGTACGACTTTGCCCACCCCATTCAGGACGCTCTGGAAGGCATTACCCACTCCCTGTGCTCTCTGGAGTTTGAGAACCACCGCCCCCTGTACAACTGGGTGGTAGAAAACACCAATGTTCCCCACCATCCCCGGCAGATTGAGTTTGCCCGTCTGGGCATCGACCACACGGTGCTGTCCAAGCGCAAACTCAGAGCCTTGGTGGAAAACGGCTATGTT
>CALXDU010000044.1 GCA_944387145.1 uncultured Oscillospiraceae bacterium
TGCAAGTGTGGAATTTGTCCCCCGTCGGGGGACGAATTATGCGCGCAGCAGACTGCCAAACTTTGTCGGAAAAGCCCGCAGGGTTTTTTCGACAGCCTCGAAGGCACGCTGTGAGGCGTGCCTTCTTTGTGCATTGTGCATGGTTTTCCTGCAATTGCTTAAGAAAATATTAAAGGTGGAAGGGTAAAATAACCAGACACCAGGACTTTACCCCGGCGGGAAAAAGTGGTAGACTATACTGGAATCTGTCTCACTGGAGGAACCCTATGACACTGGCCCAAAGGAAACCGATCAAATGGAACTACCTGGCACTGGCATTTGCACTGCCCTGTGTTGGGATGCTGTTTGTGATGCTCATCAGTCAGTATGAGCCGTTTGGCAACTATTCAATGCTATACTCGGATATGTACCACCAGTACTATCCGTTTTTCGTAGCCTTCCGCCGGGCGCTGCGCAGCGGAGAAGGGCTGCTGTATACCTGGAGCGTAGGCATGGGCATGGATTATCTGGGCCTGATTGCCTACTATCTGGCGTCCCCCCTGAATCTGCTCAGTGTGTTGGTGCCGGAAGGGTGGCTGCTGGAATTTTTCTCTTTGCTGGTGCCTATTAAGTTGGGATTTGCCGGATTGTTCTTTGGCATTTTCCTGAAGAAGATGTTTGGCAAGGATGATTTTTCCATCTCTCTGTTTGGCGGCTTTTATGGCCTGTGCGCCTGGGCGCTGGGCTTTCAGTGGAACATCATGTGGCTCGATACCTTTGCTCTGCTGCCGCTGGTGGCGTTGGGAACGGTATCGCTTCTGCGGGAGAAAAAGTTCCGGCTGTATACCCTGAGCCTGTTTGCGTCCATTTTTGCCAACTATTATATCGGGTTCTTTACCTGCATCTTTGTTTTCCTGCTGTTCTTCGTCTACCAGATTTGCTGCTGGGGCGGATGGAAGAAGTTCTTTACGGATCTGTGCCGGATCGCCCTGTTCTCTGCTTTGGCCATTGGTATGACCGCAATTCTGGAGCTGCCGGCGCTGGCGGCACTGCAAACCACCCAGTCCAGCGTCAACCAGTTTCCCACCGGCTTCCGGCTGAATATTGCCAGCTCCAATACCTTCCTGGGTCTGCTGGACGGCATGCGTCAGGTGGCGGGCAATATGGGCGGCGCCCTGGAGCCGAACTTCAAAGAAGGACTGCCCAACGTATACTGCGGCATCATCAGTGTGATGCTGATGTTCCTGTATTTGATGGCAAAGGGTGTTTCCCTGCGGGAGAAAATCTGCACGGTGGTGCTGCTGCTGTTCTTCAATGTCAGCTTCATCATCCGCCAGCTGGACTATATCTGGCATGGCTTCCACTTTACCAATATGATTCCCTACCGGTTCAGCTTCCTGTACAGCTTTGTGGTGCTGTACATGGCATATCGGGCCTGGCTGATGCGCCGGAAATTTTCTGCATGGCAGATTATCGGAGCCGGGGTGCTGGCGTCGGGAATTCTGGCCTGCTCCAATGAACTGACGGAAACCACTGCGCTGACCATATTCTCCTGGGAAGTGGATTTCCCGCTGTATCTTGTGTACAACTGGGCTTTCCTGGTGCTGTACCTGCTGGCGATGCTCTGCGGCTGTGTGGAAACGGAAGTCCCGGAGGACGCCGACCCGGAACAGCTTGTCCAGCTTCGCACAGAGCGCAGCCGTCAGAGAAGACGCTCCCGTAATCTGGTGTGGGGCATTATGGGCGTGGAGCTGATTGCCAATCTGATCTGTTTTGGTCTGTATTTCCCTGGTACCGGGGTTTCCAACTACCCCAAGGGTACCACATACACCGCCTCCGTCATCCGCTATATGCATGAACGGGAGCAATACAATCCCTTCTTCCGGGCGGAAACCACCCACTCCCAGACCCT
Source organism: uncultured Oscillospiraceae bacterium (assembly GCA_944387145.1). Classification (GTDB taxonomy): domain Bacteria; phylum Bacillota; class Clostridia; order Oscillospirales; family Oscillospiraceae; genus Faecousia. Next base: position 1,892 of record CALXDU010000044.1, read on the forward strand.
GAACGACGGCGCACTGAACGGTTATAACGGTGTGTCGGCCTTTACCAGCTCTGCCAATGTGAAAACCACCCTGTTCATGCAGGCTCTGGGCTACGGTGCTAAGAACACCTACAATCGGTATCTGTTTGAGGAAAGCTCACCGGTGGCCAACCTGTTTTTGGGGCTGAAATATATGATTGAGCGGGACGGCAAGGACAAAACCAGTTCCATGTTTGCAGAGGTCAATTCCTTTGGGGATACGTCCTTGCTGGAAAATCAGGCCTACCTGCCCTTGGGCTTCCTGGCAGAGCCGACGTTGGCGGATCTGACCTTTGATACCTCGGCCAATGCCTTCCAGTTCCAGGAGGACCTGTTTGCCGCAGCAACGGGGCTGAGCGGCGAGGTCTGGCACAGCTTCCCCGGGGAGAATCTGACTATTACCGGAAACGGTGTGTCCGTTGACGAAAGCAACGGCAGCGGATTCTGCCGCTACAGCGGGGCATCCAGCGGTTCGGATGTAACGTACACCTACGTTGCCGACCAGGACGGCTTTGCCTGTATTCACCTGGATCTGCCGGAGCGCAACACCTTCTACGTCAGCGTGAATGGCGTGGAGCTGTACAGTGAGAGCATCAGCCTGCCCCAGATGCTGGCGGTGGGTGACTTGCAGACCGGCGATGTGCTGGATATCCGGATTGCCTGCGATGAAGGAGAGGGCAGCACCATGACGGTAAGCGCCGCCATTTTGAACCAGGAGCACTTCTGGGATGGGTACGACATTCTGAACGCTTCCACCCTGGAACTGACCCGGTTCGACAGTACCCGTGTGGAAGGAACCATTGACTGTAACCGGGATGGACTGCTGTATCTGTCCATTCCCCAAAACGGCAACTGGCATGTAAGTGTGGACGGTGAGCCTGCCCAGATTCGTCTGGTGGGAGACTGCATGATCGGCGTGGAACTGACGGAAGGCAGCCACAGCATTTCCTGCACCTACCGCAATCAGGCATTCTCTCTGGGCTGGAAGGTCAGCCTGGGCTGCGCGGCGGTATTTGCATGGCTGGTGTGGATGCAGAAGCAGAAACAGCCCGCCGGCAACACCGGCAAACGGGGCAAATTCCAGAAATAACAATCCAAATAAAAAGGAGGAGTCGGCTGACTCCTCCTTTCTATTATAGTATCTTTGTTACAGCGCTTGGGTAATGGTGCCGCCGCCGATGACCAGATCCCCTTGATACAGCACCACGGCCTGTCCCGGAGTAATGGCCCGCTGGGGAGCATCAAATACCACCTTCGCCATGCCATCCGCTTCCGGATATACGGTGGCCCTTTGTTCGTACTGGGAATGGCGGATTTTGGCGGTGACGGCCATAGGCTCCGTCAGGGCAGGGAAGGGGAACCAGTTCCAATCCCCGGCCAAAAGGGCGGAAGAAAACAGCGCTTCATTGGGGCCGACGGTAACCGTGTTTCGCTCCATGTCTTTTTTGCAGACGTACACCGGTTCCCCCAGGGCGATGCCCAGACCCTTGCGCTGGCCCAGGGTGTAACAGACTGCGCCCCGGTGGGTTCCCACCACCTTGCCGTTTACGTCCAGATACTCTCCTGCCGGATAGGTTTTGCCGGTGTAGCGGGAGAGAAAAGAAGCGTAGTCTCCGTCGGGAACAAAGCAGATATCCTGGCTGTCATGCTTGCGGGCGTTGACGAAGCCCTGCTCCTGGGCGATTTGCCGGACTTCTTCTTTGGTCAGGTCCCCCAGAGGGAACCGGATGTGGGCCATCTGATCCTGATCCAGACAGGCCAGAAAATAGGTTTGATCCTTTGCAGCATCTTTGGCCTTGCACAGCAGATACCGATCGGTTTCCTCGTCCCGACGTATCCGGGCGTAGTGCCCGGACACCACATAGTCACAGCCCAAAATCCGGGCCCGGTCCAGCAAAGCCCGGAACTTCAGGTGCCGGTTGCAGTCAATGCAGGGGTTTGGGGTCAGACCGGACTCGTAGCTGCGGACAAATTTTTGAATGACCTGCTGTTCAAAAGCTTCCTTGAAATTAAAGACGTAGTGGGAAATTCCCAGCCGGTAGGCTACGCTGCGGGCGTCTTCCACATCGTCCAGGGAACAGCAGGTTCCGGATTCGCCCGGAAGCAGGGCGTTATCATACAGCCGCATGGTGGCGCCGATACAGTCAAAGCCGCTTTGCAGCATCAAAAATGCGGCCACAGAACTGTCCACACCGCCGCTCATGCCGATCATTGCCTTTTTTGGGGCCATGTTGGTTCCTCCCATCGGTGTTATTTGTAACCGAGTATACAAAGCACAGCGGAGAAAGTCAATCCCAAACCCTTGTTGGAAAATGTTACAAAGTTAGACAAAATGTTTCCGAAATATGAGAAACATAAGGGAAAACAAAAAAATGTAACAATTTACCAAAAGCTTTCCGGGAAAATTATGACAATCTTAAGAAATAATTAGTAACAGAAATGTAATTTTTTAGAAAAAAGGGGTTGCAATTTGTAATCAGGTCTGTTATAATACCGTTACTTACATAAGAAAAAGGAGTAAGTAGCTATGAAGAAGAGACTTGTGTGCTTATTATTGACTCTGCTCATGCTGGTCAGCCTGGTCCCTGCCACGGCACTGACTGCATCGGCAGCTACCCTCAAGACCAGTGAAAAGGCAATCACGGTTTTGAAGCAGCTGGAGAGTTACTCCGGCTCCTGTGATGCAAATGGTTATACCGGTTACGGTACCCGTTGCACCGCAAAGGGAGACCATGGTAAGGGTGACGAGAAACACAAAATCACCCAGGCTGAGGCAGATGCGGCTCTGCGCAAAGAGCTGGAGGAACTGGATAAGGCTGTCAACAGCTTTGCCAGCAAGAAGGGGCTGACCCTGAATCAGCAGAAGCATGATGCCATGGTTCTGTTCTCCTTTGCCAACGGCACTGCTTGGGTCAACGGTACCGGCGATCTGCAGGCTGCCATTACCAGCGGCGCTACCGGAAGCAAATTCCTGAACGCCATCTGCTGGTGGGACAGAGACGAAGACGATGACCAGCGCCGGATGGTTGAGGCTAACATGTACCTCAACGGCGTGTATTCCATCTCCAAGCCTGCCCAGTTCGTCACGGTGACTCTGAAAGCCAATGGCGGTAGCCTTTCCGGCGCAGAAACCCGCTACTATGATACTGCCAAGGCAGAGCCGATTGATGCTGTTGTCAGCAACGGAAGCCTGATTTTCATGGGCTGGTACCTGGATAAGGATGAGAGAGACGGCAATGTGGTGACCAAGATTACCCAGGATCTGGACGACAAAACCCTCTATGCCCATTGGCAGGGTAACTACAATAACGTTAACTCCGTGTACTATCAGGTTCCTGTTTCCGATCTGGCTTCCAAAGCCATCTACAAGAAGGTCGGCGGTAACAAGCGCGATGAGACTTTGCAGGCTGATGATAAGGACCTGATCTGGATCTACAAGGACTTCGTGGATCAGAAGGGCGTCCGCTGGGGTCGTGTGTCCCCGGATGGCGAGCGGGAAGACTGGGTTAAGTTCAAGACCACCGTCAGCGGCGGCATCACTTCTGGCGATACGGGCCTGGCTATGGATGTGACCGTTACGGTTACCAACTCCTATCTGAATTCCCGTGCAAACGCAAGTATCTTCAGTGCTCAGGTCGGCTCCTATAAGCAAGGCGATAAATTGCGCATTATCAACACCGCAAATGCAGACGGCTTCCTTTGGGGCCAGGTTGCCAAGAGCGAAACGGACAACACCCCTGTGTGTTGGGTTGCACTGATGTACACCAACTATGAGTCTGTCAAGAATCAGAGCGGTCCGGATAATTCCAAGGTTGTGGCGAAAGCTACCATTCGGGTTAACGGCTATGTCAATGTCCGCAGCGATGCAGGCACCGACAAGCAGATCGTGGGTGCACTGCCTGATGGCACCCAGGTTGACCTGTACGAGACCAAGTATGTAAACGGCATCCGTTGGGGCCGCTGCAAGACCGGCTGGTTCTGCCTGTCTTACGCAGAAGTTTCCAACCTGTCTGATGAAGGCACTTCCAATGATCTGGGCCTGACCTCTTACGCTTTCACTGGCGTAATGAAAGCAGATACATCTTACTACGGTTCGCCCAAATATACCGAAGACAAAAAGCCTGCCACCAGCGGGGATAAGGTGACTTTGACCAACTTGACTAAGGATAGTGAAGGAAACACCTGGGGCAAATGCTCTAACGGCTGGGTCTGCATCTCGGATAAGGAAGGCAAGCCTAAAGCTGTTAAGCTGGATATTGCCAAGTATATCACAACTGCGGATACGGTTACGGTTCGCAAGGAGCCTGACACTGGTTCCACTCGTGTGGGTACGCTGAGCAAGGGCGTTGAATTCAGCGTCAACGACACCCATCAGATTATTGTTGTCGACGCGACCATCTGGGGTTACGCTGAGAAGATTGAAGGCGCCGGCGAGACCAGCAATGGCTGGGTGAACCTGGCAAGCAAGTACGTATCCCGCAACGGCATTCCTTCCCTGGATGAGGATAAGGAAGAGGGTACAACCTCTCCCACTGGTAAGATTGCCACCATTATCAATACCGATTCCGTGAATGTGCGCGATACCGGCGCTACCTACGGTAAACTGATCGGCAAGCTGAGCCGCGGCTCCACCTACAATGTCCTGCGTGAGAATAACGGCTGGTATGAACTGGATGTGGATGTGGACAACAATCCCAAGACCGGCAGCTGGGTTTATAGTGAATACCTGGATGTCCGGGAAGGCAGCACCTCCGGCAGCGGCAGCAGCAACTCCGGTAATTCTGGCAATTCCGGCAGCTCCGGCAGCACTACTGTGGAAACCGGCACCGGCATTGTCGCCAATACTTACACAGGTGTGAATATCCGTACCGGCCCCAGCACTGGTTATGCGCTGGTTGGTAAGTATCTGCCCGGTACCAAGGTGGAGATCACCGAGGTCAAGACCGGCGGTGCCAGCAAGTGGGGCAAGACCGAAAAGGGTTGGGTCTGCATGGACTATATCACCATGGTGTCCAACTATCCCATTGCAGGCGGCGGCTCTGGCTCTTCCGGCAGTACCGGCGGTAGCTCCAGCACCACTACCGAAAGCGCTATCTACACTGGCGTTACGAAGCAGGAAGTCAACATCCGTAAGGAGCCGGATCTCAATGCAGAGATTGTTCGTACGGTTCCTGCTGAGTCTCCTGTGACCATTCACGAGATTGTGACGGTCACCGAAAAGAGCGATCCCACTTCCAGCGACAACTCCTCCAGTTCCGTGACAACGGTTACCAAGTACTGGGCTCGTGTCAATGATGGTTATATTTATAACCCTGGTGATCATTTGAATCTGGATACTCTGGATGAGAAGACTTACACTGTAACGGAAAACGATACGCTGAATGTTCGTGACAATCCGGGCACCGAGGGAACCAAGGTCCTGTTTAAGCTGAACAAGGGTGACCAGGTCGCTGTCACCAAGCTGAAAGTAGTTCTGGGCAATGTTTGGGGCTTTGTTGAGTGCAGCCAGGGTACCGGCTGGATCAGCCTGCGTTACACCACTCCCGGCGCTGTGACCATCCCCCAGGAGAAGCCCACCACTCCCACCAATCCTACCACACCTCCCATTGGTGACACTGGAAACACTGGTGACGGCGGCTTCGTGAACAACACCAGCGGTTACCGCTACACCGGCAAGGTTATCAACACCGAGAAGCTGAATGTTCGTTCCACCGCTTCCACTGCCAGCAGCATAACTACCACCTTGAAGCGTGGTGCCAGCTTGGTGATTTATGAAACCACCACTGCTGAGAACATGGCTTGGGGCCGCTGCGATGCAGGCTGGGTGTACCTGTACTACGTTGACCTGACTCCCTGCGTCAATGGCGCTGTGGATGCCCGGGTGGTATACCAGGATAACACCATTGCCTACAAGGATGTGAACCGTTCCGAATCAACAGGCACTTATGCAAGAATGTCTGTGGTTGACATCTACGAAATTGTTGGCAAGATGGCCAAAACCGATCTTGGCTGGGTCAGCACCGACGACCTGCTGCAATAAATCTACAAACACTCCCGCGGGAAACTGCGGGAGTGTTTCCCTGCTCAATGAAAAACCCACCCCCAATAGGGGTGGGTTTTTGGTATTAGAGTCCTCAGCGTTGTTTGACGCTGAAACGGGACACGAACTTGGTGGACAGCGTGGTGCGAAGAAGGCCAATGGAACTGGTTTTGTGGGGAATTTCTCCTCGGACAATCCGGCGGTGCAGATGATCCACAGCGACAATGCCCAATTCGTTTTTAAAAGAGTGAACCGTGGACAGAGGCGGGTCCAGCATTTCGCAAACGGGAATGTCATCAAAACCAACCACGGAAACATCGCCGGGAACCTGATAACCGTGCTTTTTCAGTACCCGGATAACCGCGGCGGCCAGAATGTCGTTTTCTGCAAAGATTGCGTCGGGCAAAGGCGGATTCTGCTTGATCCAGGCGTCGAAATCCTGGAAAGCACCCTCCGAGGAAACATCCACATCCACCAGAACGTCCAGAGAAAGCCCGGCACGATCCAGGGCTGCCTGGACGCCTTTCTGGCGATCCATCAGGTTGCGGATGCGCTGCTTGGCCCGGACATAGCCGATGCGGCGATGACCGGTTTGAATCAGATATTCCGCAGCGGACTTAGAACCGCCGAAGCTGTCGTTACCGACGCAGTCCACCCGATTGTCCAGAAGAAAGCTGTCCACAACCACAATGGGGGTGTTGTCCATGGATTCAAACAACTGCTCAATTTCCGGCAGGCGATCTTCGACGATGTCCGTGCCCAGGAAGATAATGCCGGCAGCGTTGCGGAAGACTTCCAGGGTCTGACGGTTGTACATATCTCCGGCATTGAGATAGCGAACCTGGGTGTTATACCCCAGTTCCGTGGCCCGGGATTCCACCCCCTGAAGGACAAAGGAGGAAAAGGAGGTGTGCTCGGCAATACTGACGATTTCGCCGGCATAGCGGACAAAGCAGATGGTTTTGCTGGACTGGTGAGGGGGAACGGTTTCTGCCCGGACGTATCCCATCTGCATGGCAGTTTCCAGGACCAGACTGCGGGTGGATTCGCTGACGCCTGGCTTGCCGTTCAGGGCCAGGGAAACAGCAGAGGGGGAAATTCCCAACTTTGCGGCAATATCTTTTGCGGTAATTCCTGCCATTGCACATACCTCTTTCGGACTTTTCTTTCATTATACTGCACTGGATGTTTAATTGCAACTTGAATTTAGGCTAAAACTAAAGTATTTATATAAATATTTATTTCCTTGTATGAAAGTAGATAAATGGATATTTGGAATAATGCACAATTTTATATAAAAAATATGAAAGAAATAAACAAATAAAGAAATGAAAGATAATTCTGAATTGACAAAGATCGAATAATTTAGTAGAATTTACTCAAGAAATGTGTGTCTGCGTTTGGTAGCCGTGGGAAGGTGCGTGTGCTGCTTTGGGCGATTCCCCCTGAGCACCATGACCACCGCACAAACAGTTTTCAGATAGGAGTGTATCTATGTACTATATTGGTGTCGATCTGGGAACTTCTGCCGTAAAGCTGCTGCTGGTGGCGGAGGACGGACAGATCTGCAACAGCGTTACCAAGGAATATCCCCTGGAATTTCCCCAGCCGGGCTGGAGCCAGCAGAATCCTGAGGATTGGCGCAAGGCAGTCCTGGAGGGAATCCCCCAACTGCTGGAAGGCTTCGATGGCAGCCAGGTGGCGGGAATCGGCTGCGGTGGTCAGATGCACGGATTGGTGGTGCTGGATGACCAGGATCAGGTGATCCGCCCAGCCATTTTGTGGAATGATGGCCGTACAGCCAAGCAGGTGGATTATCTGAATGAACAGATTGGGCGGCAGACGCTGTCTCAGCTTACGGCGAACATCGCCTTCGCTGGATTTACTGCGCCGAAGATTCTCTGGATGCGGGAAAACGAGCCGGAGAACTTTGCCCGGATTGCGAAAATCATGCTGCCCAAGGACTACATCAACTATATTCTGACTGGAGTTCACAGCTGTGATTATTCCGATGCTTCCGGCATGCTGCTGCTGGATGTGCAGAACAAGTGCTGGAGCCAGCGGATGCTGGAAATCTGCGGCATTACAAAAAAGCAGATGCCTCAACTGTTTGAAAGCTACCAGTGCATCGGAACCGTCACGCCGGAAATGGCCCGGCAGCTGGGAATTCCCCAGACTGCAAAAGTGGTAGCCGGCGCCGGAGACAATGCGGCTGCGGCAGTGGGTACCGGCGTGGTGGGAAATGGGGGATGCAACATCTCCCTGGGCACCTCGGGAACCATCTTTATCTCCTCGGATACCTTCGGCGTGGACCCCAACAATGCCCTGCACGCCTTTGCTCACGCCGACGGCGGCTGGCACCTGATGGGCTGTATGCTCTCGGCTGCTTCCTGCAACAAGTGGCTGTGCGATGAGATCCTGCAAACCACGGATTATGCCAAGGAGCAGAAGGACATCACCCCGGAGAAGCTGGGAGAAAACCATGTCTTTTTCCTGCCCTATCTCATGGGCGAACGCAGCCCCATCAACGACACCAACGCCCGGGGAACCTTTATCGGCATGACCATGGACACCACCCGGGCCGACCTGGTACAGGCGGTGCTGGAAGGCGTGGCCTTTGCCATCCGGGATTCCTTTGAGGTGGCCCGGTCTTTGGGAATTGCCATTCCCACCACGAAAATCTGCGGCGGCGGCAGCAAATCCCCCCTGTGGAAGACCATTTTCGCCAATGTCCTGGGTATCCCCCTGGAGATTGTGAAAACGGAGCAGGGCCCGGGATACGGCGGCGCCATGCTGGCAATGGTGGGCTGCGGGCAGTTTGAAAGTGTTCAGGCGGCAGCGGATGCGCTGGTCAGCGTGGCTTCCACGGTAGAACCCGACCCCGCCCTCACCGCCGCTTACGAAAAACGGTATCAGCAATTCCGGAAAATTTACCCCGCTGTAAAGCAGCTGTTCCCGGAAATCCAGTAAGGAGGAAATTCTGTGAAGATTTATTCGGTTTATGATGCAGAATTCAAAGCCTACGGTCAGGTAATCACCGGCTATGACACAGAGGAACTGAAGAAAACCCTGGACGCAGCCACTCCGCTGCCGGAGGGGGTTGACTATGTGCCTGAGCAGCCGGAACTGCAGAACCTTCCCATCACGGCGGAGATTCGGGATCGGTTCTATGGCGGTATGCAGGTCCAGATGGGCTGGTGCAACGGTCACAATACCAAGCTCAACTGCCTGGAGTACCATCGTGACAGCGAGGTAAACTTCGGCACGGAGGACTTTATCCTCCTGCTGGGCAAGCAGGGTGAGATTGAAGCGGACGGATTGTTCGACACCAAGAATACCAAGGCATTTTTGGTCCCCGCCGGTGTACTGGTGGAAGTTTTCGCTACCTCCCTTCACTATGCACCCTGCAGCGCCAAGAAGGGTCAGGGCTTCAAGGTCCTGGTCGCACTTCCCAAGGGTACCAATACAGAAAAGCCGCAGTTCACCCCGAAAAACCGGGAAGATACCCTGATGACCGCCCGAAACAAGTGGCTTCTGGCCCATGCGGAGTCCTCGGAGGCAAAGTCCGGTGCGGTTGTGGGTCTGAAGGGCATCAATCTGGATATTGCAGAAGATATCTGATTTCATTTCATGTTAAGAAAGGATTTTTGTTATGCTGGGTAGTAATATTCCTGTTGTAAAGCTGGGCATCATCGCCGTATCCCGTGACTGCTTCCCCATTGCGCTGTCTGAAAAGCGCAGAAGCAACATTGTGCTCTCTTACCGTGGGGAGTCCCTCTATGAGTGCCCTGTCACCGTGGAGAATGAAAAGGACATGCTCAAGGCCGTGGAAGATGTAACCAAGGCCGGCTGCAACGCACTGGTGGTATTCCTGGGCAACTTCGGCCCCGAGACTCCCGAAACCCTGATTGCCAAGTATTTTGACGGCCCCTGCATGTTTGTAGCAGCTGCCGAAGGTGACGGCGACCTGATTGACGGCCGTGGTGACGCTTACTGTGGTATGCTCAACTGCTCCTACAACCTGTGTATGCGCAAGCTCAAGGGCTACATTCCCGAATATCCCGTTGGCACGGCAAGCGAGATTGCAGACATGGTTGCACAGTTTGTGCCCATTGCCCGTGCGGTTATCGGTGTCCGGAATCTGAAGATCATCACTTTCGGTCCCCGGCCTCAGGACTTCTTTGCCTGCAATGCTCCCATCAAGGGCCTTTACGAGCTGGGTGTGGAGATTGAGGAAAACTCCGAGCTGGATCTGCTGGTTGCCTACAAGGCCCACGAGAACGATCCCCGGATTCCCGAGGTCTGCGCCGACATGGCCAAGGAGATGGGCGAAGGAAAGTACTATGCTGACCTCAATGCCCGTATGGCACAGTTTGAGCTGACCCTGCTGGACTGGGCAGAGCAGCACAAGGGCGCCCGGAAGTACGTTGCCTTTGCAGACAAGTGCTGGCCCGCTTTCCCCAGCCAGTTCGGCTTTGAGCCCTGCTATGTCAACTCCCGTCTGGTAACCCGGGGCATCCCCGTTGCCTGTGAGGTTGACGTTTACGGCGCACTGAGCGAGTACATCGGCATGTGTGTCTCTGGTGACACCGTTACCCTGCTGGATATCAACAACTCCGTCCCCGCTTCCATGTTTGAAGAGGACATCAAGGGCCGTTACCAGAAGTATGTCCATACCGACACCTTCATGGGCTTCCACTGCGGCAACACCCCCTCCTGCAAGATGTGTCCTGACCGTGCGGTTAAGTATCAGCTGATTCAGCACCGTGTTCTGGAGCCTGCCGGCAGCGAGCCGGATATCTCCCGTGGTACTCTGGAAGGCGATATCGCCGCCAGTGACATCACCTTCTATCGGCTGCAGTGCGACAGCAACGGTGACCTCCGGGCTTACATCGCCCAGGGTGAAGTGCTGGATGTTGCCACCAAGTCCTTCGGCGGCATCGGCGTCTTTGCCATCCCGGAAATGGGCCGGTTCTATCGCCATGTCCTCATTCAGAAGGGCTATCCCCACCATGGCGCTGTGGCCTTCTCCCATGTGGGCAAGTACCTGTTCGAGGTGTTCAAGTTCCTTGGCGTAGGGGACATCGCCTACAATCAGCCCAAGAACCTGCCTTACCCCACGGAGAACCCCTTCTGCTAAGGGTTTTGCCAAAGGCAAGTATCGTAAAAACAAAAGCGCAGAGAGATTTTTTCTCTCTGCGCTTTTATCAGTTCTCCAAAGGGAAAAAAGGGTGTATCTTCGATTCTTGCCGTGCTGCGGTTACAGCGATGCCAGGAACCTGCGCAATTCTTTCCGATTTTTCAGCACAATGGATTGGGCGTGCTTTGCTTTGGCAATCCACAGGTAGTTTTGAACCCGGTTCTCCCGGTTGAAATTCCAGATCCACCGGACAAAAGACCAATCAAATCGTTCCGGACAGCCTGGGCTCATATCCGGGCGAACCTTTCCGTAGCTTCCCAACACCCGCTGACACATTCCCCACAGGCAGGTCCAGCGGCTGAAATCCAGATACACGATGGTATCGCAGCGAGACAGCCGCTGTTCAATGGTACGGCTATAGTTGCCGTCGATAATCCAGCGCTCCTGCTTCAGGGCGTTAGCCAGCTGAGCATCAAATTCCTCCAGCGTGACATTGTGCCATCCTTCCCGCCACCAAAGCTGATCCAGATGCACAACCGGCAGATGTAGTTTTTTCCCCATAGCTCGGGCAAGGGTGGATTTTCCACTGCAGGAGCACCCGATAATGAGAATCCGATCCATATTCGCCTCCTTTACACAAAAACAGGCCTGGTACCAGACCTGTTTTTGTTTCGTTATTCTTAGTAAGCTACGCCCCAGTAGATCATCTTGCTGGCGGGCTTGCCGCAGCAGGCGCAGGTGTCGCCCAGATGCTCCTGAGCAAAGGGGATGCAGCGAGACGACATGCCGGCTACTTCCTTCATCTTCAGCTCGCATTCCAGATCGCCGCACCACATGGTCTTGACAAAGCCGCCGTTGGTTTCCTGCAGCTGCTTTGCCTCTTCCAGGGAGTGGGCTTCGTAGATGTGCTCTTCCAGGTTTTTCTTGGCCCGGTCGTACATGCCCTGGTGCACCAGCTCCAGCTGCTGGGCAACGGCGCTTTCCAACTCCTCCAGCTTGACCACGGTCTTGACACCGTCGTTGCGGCGAACCAGTACGCACTGACCATTCTCCAGATCCCGGGGGCCACACTCTACACGCAGAGGCACACCCTTCATCTCGTACTCAGCGCACTTCCAGCCCATGGAGTTGTCGGAGTCGTCCATCTTGACCCGGTAGCCGGCAGCAATCAGGCGGTTCTTCAGGTTCTCCGCACCTTCCAGAACGCCGGGCTTGTGCTGGGCAACGGGCAGCACCACCACCTGGATGGGAGCGACCTTGGGCGGCAGTACCAGGCCGTTGTTATCGCCGTGGGTCATAATGATACCGCCAATCAGACGGGTGGACACGCCCCAGGAAGTCTGGTGGGGGTTGACCCGCTGGTTGTTCTTGTCGGTAAAGGTGATGTCAAAAGCCTTGGCAAAGCCGTCGCCAAAGTAGTGGGAAGTACCGGCCTGCAGAGCCTTGCGGTCATGCATCATGCACTCGATGGTGTAGGTAGCTTCGGCGCCGTTGAACTTCTCCTTGTCGGTCTTCTGGCCACGGGTGACCGGCATAGCCAGCACGTTTTCGCAGAAGTCAGCGTAGATGTTCAGCATCTGCTCGGTGAAAGCCTTGGCTTCCTCGGCGGTGGCGTGCATGGTGTGGCCTTCCTGCCACAAAAATTCCCGGTGACGCAGGAAAGGACGGGAGGTCTTCTCCCAGCGCAGCACGCTGCACCACTGGTTGTACTTCATGGGCAGATCCCGGTGGGACTGAATCACCTGGGCGAAATGCTCACAGAACAGGGTTTCGGAAGTGGGACGGATGCAGTAGCGCTCTTCCAGCTTCTCGCTGCCGCCCATGGTAACCCAGGCGCACTCCGGAGCGAAGCCTTCCACATGATCCTTTTCCTTCTGCAGCAGGCTTTCAGGAATCAGCATGGGCATGTAGACATTTTCTACACCAACCTTCTTGAACTCCTTGTCCATGATGTTCTGGATATTCTCCCAGATGGCGTAGCCATAGGGACGGTAAACAAACACGCCCTTGATGGAAGAGTAGTCAATCAGCTGGGCTTTTTTGCACACGTCGGTAAACCATTGGGCAAAGTCTACCTCCATGTCGGTGATTTGCTCGACCTTCTTTTCTTTTGCCATTTTATTTCATCCTCTCAGGTTTTTTGTAAATTTCGTAAAGATTATTCTAGCACAGGTTTGCAAAAACTGCAAGAAGTGTTGCCGGAAAAATTGCAACTTTTACGCCTTTGGAAATTTTCCGCCGCCGCAGCGGGATTTCTTTTGGCAAAACCGTTGTCATCAGGGCGGAAATTTGGTATACTGCTGAGAGAATACTTGAAACGGAGCTGTATCCATGAAATCCATCCGAGAAATTTATAAAATCGGCAAGGGTCCCTCTTCTTCTCACACCATGGGGCCGGAGCGGGCTGCCAAGGAATTTTTGCAGCGATACCCCCAGGCGACGTCCTTCCAGGTGACCCTGTACGGTTCCCTGAGCAAAACCGGCGTGGGACACGGTACCGACCGGGTGCTGCTGGATACCCTGGGACAGGAGCGGACGAAGGTGGTGTTTTCCAACCAGACCTGGGAGGGAATGCACCCCAACACCCTGGACTTTTCTGCCTTCCACCAGGATCTGGAAATCGGCAGTCTGCGGGTGGAGTCCATCGGCGGCGGAGATATCCGGATTCCCGGGGAAACCCAGAAAGGACCGTCGGAAGAGGTATATGTGGAGCATTCCTTTGCGGAAATTGCCTATTTCTGCAAGTGGCGCTATATCCAGACCCTGAGTGAATATGTGGAATTGAACGAAGGGGCGGGAATCTGGGACTTTCTGATGGAAGTCTGGCAGGTGATGAAAAATTCCATTGATGAGGGCCTGTCCAAAACCGGCGTGCTGCCCGGAGGGCTGAACGTTCAGCGGAAGGCCAAGTACCTGATGGAGCAAACCGTGGGGGATGACAAGCCGGCGCTGAAGGAATTTCAGATGATCGCCGCCTATGCCTATGCGGTGGCGGAGCAGAATGCGGACAATGGTACCGTGGTTACGGCGCCCACCTGCGGCGCCTGCGGCGTTCTGCCTGCGGTGCTGAAATATGCCCAGGTCACCCAGGGCTTTACCGACCAGGAAATTTGCCGGGGATTGGCCACGGCGGGCATCATCGGCAACCTGACCAAGACCAACGCATCCATCTCCGGCGCTGAGTGCGGCTGCCAGGCGGAAATCGGCACCGCCTGCTCCATGGCTGCCGCCGCATTGGCGGAACTGTATCATCAGCAGCTGGATCAGGTGGAGTATGCCGCAGAAGTGGCTATGGAGCATCACCTGGGCCTGACCTGTGATCCCATCTGCGGGCTGGTGCAGATTCCCTGCATCGAGCGCAACGCTGTGGCGGCGGTTCGGGCCATGAATGCCTGCAACCTCAGCTATTTCCTCACCGGCTCCCGGAATATCAGCTACGACATGGTCTGCCGGGCCATGAAGGAAACCGGCATCAATCTGGATCACCGCTTCCGGGAAACCAGCGAAGGCGGTCTTGCCAAGCTCTACAACCGAAAGCGCAATCAGCTTATGTAATCAAAAGTGCCTTCACCCTTTCCGGTGAAGGCACTTGTTTCTGTTTGTGCGATAGGTCAGATCACTGCGGCGGTCAGCAGCAGAATTACCAGCCCTGCCGCATTTGCCAGCAGAAACACACCCAGAAATTTCCCGGCCTGGGCCTGGGGGGAACGCAGGTACAGCTTCAGGGTAATCAGGCTGGCCAGAGATGCGATGGGGGTACCCAGACCGCCGATGTTCACGCCTTCCAGCAGGGGCTTCCACTGGTCGGTAAAGCTGGAGAGCAAAACCGCAGCAGGAACATTGCTGATAATCTGGCTGGTAGCAACGGATGTGAGCAGGGTGCTGCGGGAGAGAAGCTCTTCCAGGAAAGTACGAACCGCTTCCACACGGGCCAGATTGCCCGATACAATGAAGAAGCAGACAAAGGTTGCCAGCAGGGCAAAATCCAGATCTTTCACCAGCTCCCGGTTCAGGCAGACCAGGCACACCAGCACCACCACCGTAGTTAGTTCGTAGGATACCAGTCGGAAAACCGTCAGCAGGCACAGGACAAACAGGAGCGCATAGACTGCCAGCCGTCCCCGGCTGCTTACAGCCTCCGGCTTCAGATTCAGCTGAGGCAGACTCCCGGGAAGGACGGGCAGCGCCCCGGCGGCAAGGCAAAATAGACTCACTGCACTCAGCGGCAGCATCACGGCAAAAAAGTCTCCCGCTGACAGCTGATAGGCGGCGTAAAGGAACAAATTCTGGGGATTGCCCACAGGTGTTGCCATACTGCCCAGATTGGCGGCAACGGTTTGCAGCACCAGCATGGGAATGACCGCCTTTTTGCAGCCCAGCTGCTGCAAAAGCCCCAGGGAAAAGGGGACGAAAATCAGCAGCGCCACATCATTGGTCACCACCATGGACACAAAAAACGGCAGCAGTACCAAGGTTACGCCCAGAACCCGGCCGCTGCGAATCCTGCGCAGCAGCTGGTAGGTGATGCAGCGGAAAACGCCCGCTGCCTGAAATCCTGCTACCACAGCCATCAGGCACAGCAGCAGACACAGCACCCGAAAATCGATGTATCCCAGATAAGCCCCATCCGGGGGAATCAAAAACATGGTCGCCGCCGCACACAGGGCGGCAATACAGAGCACCATTTCTTTCTGAAAGAATGTGCGTACACGCGTGAGCATTTGAGCGCCTCCAAATTCACAAAATCCGCCTTGTACGATACCACAATTTCCTCCTGTTTTCAACCAGGAAAGGAAAATTTCGAGGGATTCTTTGTAAGTTTGTCAATGATGTGTTACAGATTGGGAAAAGCAAATAAGACCTGTTTCGGGGAACGCCAGGAGAGAGG
>CALXDU010000045.1 GCA_944387145.1 uncultured Oscillospiraceae bacterium
CCTGCCAAAGCAGAGACCATCTCCAACAAAATATTCTTTTGTTTTTTCACTGTCTACTTGACAGGGGGCACCTCAAAAAATCCGGTAAACAGGGGATTTCATTTTAGTCAAATGCCGTTAAAATTTCCACCAACATCTTTACGCAAAGGTCCATGTCTTCCACAGGGATATATTCAAATCTCCCGTGGTAGTTTTCGCCGCCGGTACACAGATTCGGACAAGGTAAGCCTTCATAGCTCAGCCGGGCACCATCTGTGCCACCGCGGATGGGAACTTCTTTTGCTTCCATGCCGACTGCACGCATGGCGGCTTTTGCCCGTTCAACCACAAAGAAACAAGGTTCAATACACTGCTTCATGTTGAAATAGCTATCCTGAATGGATAGTTCCAAAGTGCCTTCGCCGTATTTGTGATTGATAAAATCGGCGGCAGCGGTCATGGCAGCCTTCTTTTGCTGGAATTTTTCCATGTCATGATCCCGGATGATATACTGCAGTTCAGACAGCTCCACTTGACCCTTCATATCCGTCAGATGGAAGAATCCTTCATACCCTTCCGTACATTCCGGACGCTGGTGAACAGGAAGCAAGCCGGCAAATTCCATGGCAATCAGCTGAGAATTAACCATTTTTCCTTTGGCTGAACCAGGATGGATATTGAGTCCGTGGACAACCACCTTTGCACCTGCGGCATTAAAATTCTCATACTCAATTTCCCCAACGGTGCCACCATCTACGGTGTAGGCATACTCGGCGCCAAAACCTTTTACATCAAAATGATCTGCACCCTGGCCGACTTCTTCGTCTGGGGTAAAACCAATTTTCAAAGTAGCATGCCGTTTGCCGCTGGTCAGCAGAACCTCGGCAGCGGTCATGATTTCTGCAATGCCCGCCTTGTCATCTGCGCCAAGCAGTGTGGTTCCGTCTGTAACGATCAGCTGTTTTCCGTGGTGGTTCTCCAGGGAAGCATAGTCTGATTCTCTCAGATAAATTCCCTTTTCAGGATTCAGGCAAATATCCTCTCCGGTAAAGGAAACGATTTTTGCTTTGACATTGGCGCCGCTGGCATCCGGGGAAGTATCCATGTGCGCAATCAGTCCGATGGTTGGAAGCGCAGGATCGCCAGGCACAGTGCCATAAACATAACCATATTCATCCATATGGGCATCTGCAATTCCCATCTTCTGCATTTCCTCAACCAGAGAAGATCCAAGTATCTTTTGCTTTTCTGTTGTGGGACAGGTGGTAGAATTTTCATCCGATTGGGTATCAAAGGATACATAGCGTAAAAAACGTTCCGTTACACGTTCCATTGCGATTCACTCCATTTTTCGTTTACATCTTCTGCTTCGTACAACTGACGTGCGAGATTGGTGGTAACTTTGGCGCATCTATGTGCTGCAATTGCTTCAAAGGTAGGATAATCCATTTCTGCGGTATCATCCGCCTTGTCGGAGATTGCACGGATAATCACATAGGGGATGTTGTTGCGGTATGCTGTCTGTGCGATACCAGCTCCCTCCATCTCTGTACACAGCGCCCCAGTAACGTGGATAATTTGCTCTTTCTGCGTTTTTTGGCAAATAAACTGATCGCCGCTGGCAACTCTGCCGATCTTCGTATGCCCCTGATTTTCAGTTTCAGCTGCTGCAAAAGCGTAGCCAATCAAAGCGTCGTTTGCCGGAAATGCCAGGACGTCCAAACCCGGGACTTGACCAACGGCATAATTCTCGTTGATGACAGAGCAATCAAAGTCATGATACATAGCGTCCTGGCTGACCACCAGATCGCCGATATCCAAATCGGCGCACAAAGAACCGGCAACACCAGTATTGACAATGTGTGTGACTGCAAAACAATCACACAAAATCTGCACGCACAGGGCTGCATTGACCTTTCCCACACCACACTGGACAATTACAACCGGCAGATCTTCCAACCTTCCTTCGTAAAAGCTGCTTCCTGCCTTCTGGGTTACGGTTTTGTTTTTCAGCTGGCTTACCAGCGTTTCAACTTCTACCTGCATGGCGCCAATGATTCCAAGTTTTGTCATAGTTCCTCCTAGATATTTCCTGAGAAAGTGTGAATTATTCGGGATATTCCAATCTTTCCGGCGAAATGGACTCCAAAATGGATACATATTTTGCTCCCCAATAATTCGCCATACTAAGGTTCATGTCCAAGTAATTCCCGCAGTCTCTGGCGCTGGCACCGGGCACATCACCTCGATAATCCCGAATAAAGCAGAAGCAGTCGTGAACCAGTGGGAGTATTTCCCGGGAATAATACGAGCCTGCCAGCAGAAGATAAAAACCAGTCCGGCATCCCATGGGACCAAAGTATAGAACTTTCTCTTTCCACTGCGGTTCGTTGCGTAAGTAAGTTGCTGCAAGATGCTCGATGGTATGAACCTCCGCGGTATTCATCACAGGCTCCGCATTGGGCTGGGTTAGCCGCAGATCAAAGGTTGTTACGGTTTGATTTCCGATTTGGTCTTTGCGTGAAACATATAAACCAGGTAAAAGCCGCAGATGATCAATCGTAAAGCTTGTTATTTTTTCCATACAATTCTCTCCTAATCATGTTTCAAGAATGGCCAGAGCAGTTTGCGGCATCGATTGCCAATACTAAAAGCAGGCCTGGCATTTCATTGGCTGGGTTGTTGTAACGGAGAACATAAGTATCACTCCAGTTGAAAATTTCCTTAGAAATAGACATTACTTCCTGGTTTCCCTGGGTAACACGGTAGTCCCAGCCCATGAAGTCTCCTTCCACGTCCCAGTTTCGATAGTCAATGCAGTATCGAGGTTTGAAAAAACTGAATTCCTTTTGAATCGTTCCGCAAACCACTCCGTCTATTACGATTTCAAACCGTGGGAGAAAAGTAAACAGTTTTTGGTGAATGGAGCCTACTTCTTTGCCGCTTCGTTTGTCAAATACATGTATTTGATGCCCAAAAGAAAATAATTCAGCTCGCACCTCGTACCGAGGTTCTCCCGTTTCGTCGTAGACGTCATAGCTGTCTGTCCAGGAAAAGATTCGCTGCTTGATATATAGCTGCATTCAAATCGCCTCCTTTCCCCATGATAACACAGCATAACAGTCATTGCAAGGAAAATCGGAATCTCACTATTCGAGGAAGATACGGCGGCTGTTGTTGTCATCCAAACTTTTTTATGTGGAAGAAATCGGGTGGTATCGCTTTATTTTTGCAAATGTGCCAAATGTCCTTGCATTTTTTCATCAGGAATGATAGAATATGATTGACTATACCATATGCTGGTATCAAAAAGGTAGGGATGCATAAATGGGTAAGAACGATTTTGATATCGATTTTGATTTTGAAAAAGAATACGGCTTGGATCCCAAGGATTTCCTGGATTCCGACGAGCATGATGATATTGACCTTTCTGAATTTTCAGACGAGGATTTGGGATTGACTCCTTCTGAGGACGACGTAGATGCAGATGTCTATGATCAGAATTTTGCAGATGGAGAAGCTTCAGATGATTCCTATGACCAGGAAGATGATCTGGACGCATTCTTGAATATGCGCAGAGAAAGAGCGGAGGAAAATCCACAGGATACCGGCGATTACGCTGAAGAAGATTTTGATCCGGAAGAGGACTATCCAGAAGAGGATGACTTCCGTGGCGATGCGTTTGGTCAGGATGACTATGCGGAAGACTATCAGGAGGATAGTGATGAAGAGGAATCCGCACAGCATCAAAAGCAGCGCACAAGGAAAGCACGCAAGATGCCTAAGATTACACTCCCCAAAATTCCAATGCCTAATATTTTCGGCAAGTTTGTGGATGTGTATTTTGCCCCCATGCTGAATAAAGAAATGCGGGAAGGTCCGGTAGATCCGGATAATCCTCGCCGCCGGCGGCGGAAGAGCCCTGCCCAGATCTTTAAGGAAGTGTACCTCCCCCCGCTCATCGCATGTATATGCTTGATTTTGGTTATGTCTTTTGCTGTTGGCTCCTTGTCTGATTTCATTCAGGCCAAACGGGACGAAGCGGATCGCAAACAAAGTCAGCAGAGCTCTTCGATCAGCGCAGCGGAGCAGGAGGCTCAGCGCATCCAGCAGATTATGGATGAGGCAGAAGCGCTGGCTATGGGATATGACTACAATGGCGCCATTGCCAAGCTGGAAACGGTTGGTAACTTGACAGAATATACGGATGTTGCAGCAAAGCGTTCGGAATATGTACAAGCCCAGCAGCAGTTGGTAGAGCATAATGATCCTATGCTGATCCCCAACCTCAGTTTCCATGTGCTGATTGAAGATATGACCCGCGCTCTTGCGGATCAGGAATTGGGAGGCAGCTATAACCGGAACTTTGTTACCACATCGGAATTTAAAAAGATTCTGAATCAGCTGTACAATAACGGATATGTTCTGGTGGATTTTGACAGCTTTGTAGGAGCCAGTGTGGACACGGCTGGAAACGACTTGTTCGAAAAAGTTCCTGTTGCCCTTCCTGCTGACAAGAAGCCCATTATGATCACCGAAACCATGGTAAACTATTTTGCTTATATGATTGATGGTGATAACGATGCGCAGAAATTGCCGGATGCCAAAGGCGATGGCTTTGCAAGCCGCTTGGTCGTTAAAAACGGCGAAATCAAGGCAGAGTATGTAGATGCCTCTGGACAGACCTTGGTTGGCGATTATGATTTGGTTCCGATTTTGGAGTCTTTCATCAAAGAACACCCCGACTTCTCCTATCGCGGTGCCCGGGCTGTCTTGGCAGTCACTGGTTATGAAGGCATTTTTGGCTATCGCTGCAACACCAGCTATATTGCTTCTGTAAGTCAGGAATACTACGATCAAGAGGTTGCTGGTGCCAAGGAAATTGTTCAGGCACTGCGGGACAAGGGCTATACCCTCGCCTGCTATACCTATAATAATGCCACCTATGGTTCCTATAGCGTACAGCAGATTACGGCTGATCTGCAGTCTTGGAAGCAGCAGATTGTACCTATTATTGGGGATGTAGACGTGTTTGTATTTGCGAAGACAAGCAATATCTCTGACTACACCGGTCAGGCTTTCCAGACGATGTACAATGAGGGCTTCCGCTATTTCGTTGCCCACGGCAATGAACCTTGGGCAGAAGTGAACAAGACTTATGTTCGTCAGAACCGTCTGATGGTAACGGGAGAATATATGATGTGGTACGCCCAGAACTTTAATGGTATCTTCGATCCTGCCGCGGTTTTGGATCTCACGATTCGTGGCAATATCCCGAAGGGAGCTTAAAAATTAGGGATTATGCGCCGGGAGAAATCCCGGCGCATTTTTCCATGATAATAGCCACCAGTAAGTTCTACTGGTGGCTGAATTGTTTTTTAGAGCATGGTTATTGTGCCATGGTGTTAAAAGAGATGCCCAAAACAGAACCGACCCCGCTTAATAACGTCAGCAAATCCTGGAATGACCAAGTATCAAGATTTTTATATTCCGGAACTGCGATGTTGCATCCTTTGGAAACGTTCATCGTGCATGCATAAGACTTTTGACTGTCTAAATCAAGGAATTGAGCAAAATCGCTTGTCGTGATAAAAAAGCCGTTATCCGCTTCTTTGAGCACCAGGTTGATTTGATTTTTTCCAGGAAAAAATAGTTCCGTTTTTCCGCTTGTACGGCTCCATACATAAGTCAAGGGCGCATCTTGAATGCAGACCGTTTCTTGAACCTTATCCCCATCTGTTTGTCTTGCACTGAGGGAAATGGAGAATTGTTCGGCTATGCCATTTTGCTTTTTTATTGCAATCAGAGAGAGAGGATCTGTTTGTGCGTCCTTTCCCAGTGAAAGACGATAAGAGACTTCACTCTCTTCAGCGGCTCCGTCGAATTCTATCTTCACCAAAGATTTTTCAAACAGGTAAAATGACGCACAGACTGTTCCTCCATTTGTGGAGGGGATATTGAAAACTTGGGTCAAAATATCTGCGACCTGCGCACCACTGGCTGAATAGGTAAGTTTCTGACAGTTTAGCGTCTCGTCTTCGAGGGTAATGTCTGCTTCGGATATATCACATTTTAATGCCAGGATACCCAGTGTAAGCATTTTCCACTGTTCCTGACTAATTTGTGGGATTTCTGGGGCCGAGAAGGAGCGGTTTTCCCATGTTTCTAGCTTGCTTACATAGGATTCCCAGGAGTGCAGCGTTTCCTCGGGAAGGAAGAATGTCAGCAATGGGATACTTCGCAGGTCTTCGGAAAATGTTTCGAACGTTATTCCGTAATACCCTCCTTCCAAAAGCTCCTCGGAGGTCAGTGCGGCAAAATCCTTATTCAGATAAGCAGAAAGGTTCAGGGACTGATTTGCAGTTGCGATTGTACCGCTGGCAGTAAACTGATTGTTTTTCCAATCCGCCTGAAGGAGCATATCGTAGGAAACTTCCCCCAATAGCTTGTCAGACGAAGTCATATCCAATCGAACGGTGTTCTGGCCTTTCGTATCGTATCCTTTCATTATAATTTGCATTGGGCTGTTTTGAAATCGACATGTTAAGTCTGTTATCGAATCCTGCAGTGCGGCTGTTAAAGCCGCTTTGGGTGTTAAAAAGAAGGATACAACGCTCCATAGCAGCACCACAGCGGCAATACCAATCAACAGAGCCAATACCCACCATTTCCTGATTATATTTCCCAACAAAACCGCTCCTTTCCAGGATATGGGTTAGTTTACCACAAAAATATGAAAATAATATTAAGGTAAGAAAAAGGTCTGCCAACATGCGGCAGACCTCTATGCTTTGGGATGACATTTGTCGTATACGGATTTCAGCTTTTGATTGATCATGTGTGTGTAAACTTGCGTGGAAGAAATGTCACTATGCCCCATCAACTCCTGAAGGGAGCCCAAGTCAGCGCCGTTTTCCAGCAAGTGTACAGCAAAACTGTGACGAAGTGTATGAGGCGTAATATCCTTCTCGATACCAGCTTTCGCCTGGTAATATTTCAAAATTTTCCAGAAGCCTTGTCTACTCATCCGGGCACCGCCCATATTCACAAAAAGAGCTCGCTCCGCTGGATCAGCAACCATCAACATTCGAATTTCCTTTATGTACACTGTCAATGCGCGAAGTGCGGCAGGATACAATGGGATAGTACGAGACTTCTTTGCACTGTTGCACTTCAGAATACCCAGCTCTAAGTTAACATCTTCGATATTCAAATCGATCAATTCCGTGACGCGGATTCCGGTAGCGTACATGACTTCCAACATCGCTTTGTCACGGAAGCCTTTGGGGTCGTTACAAGACGGCTGAGACAGCAATAGCTCCACTTCCTTGCCGCTAAGAACCTGGGGCAGTTTCTTCTCCCCTCGGTCAATATGAAGCTCAGCAGTTACGGGAGAAGTCTCCATAAAACCAGTAGAAACGGCATAGGTATAGAAATTCTTTAAACTTGCCAAAACACGGGAAACCGTAGCAGCAGACCTTCCCTGCTCCATCAAATAGTCAAGGTAAGTACGAATATTCTGTTGGGTTACATTCAGCAAATCGACCGCCTCATATTGCTGCACCCAGTCCGAAAACTGCCGAATATCCCGCAAATAGGAAGAAATCGTATTGCTTGATGCTTGCTTAACCTTGGCCAAATAATTTTCATAGGCATGAATCAAATCCAACATGAAACTGTTTACCCACTTACCCTTTCTAAGGAAATATCAAATGCGCCAGGAACGGCGAAATGATGCAATAATCTACACATCCCAGAACTAGAAAAGAAGCTAAAAATAATGCATTTTCTGCAGGGCTTGACTTTGGACAGCCGGGAAGGTGGCGAAGCCAAAAACAATACAGTAGCGGCACGCCAACATTGTCGCTGAATAAAAGTAAGCAGCGAACTAACCATCCAGCATCTGAATAAGATTGGAGAACGCCAAAAGAAATGAAGATAAATAAAAAAGCCTTGCAAAAACAAAGAGGATATAGCAGAAAAGGGAATGAAATAGAAACTGCAAAAGCAGAGAGTAGAAAAGGCAAGATAGATATGCACAGCAAGCCGACGATCGACATAGTTCCGTAGACAGAACTAAGCATCAAAGAAAAAAGTGTACCTCCTGCTGATACATATCCAATGATTCCACAAGCAATCCCGAGACCCCAACAGCATGCAAGAAGAGCCTTACCAATCTTGCGTTGCAAAAGCGCAGAAGCAGCCGCTTTCTGCTCGGTCAAAACAATTCCCCCCTTTCCCTGAATAGCGTATGTTTATCAAGCTTAAGGGATCTGTCAAGGGGGTGTGAAAAAGTGGTAAAGTCATCGAATTTTGATACATCCATACTATACTCCATTTTTTACAAAAATTCAAGCTTTTTTAGTCAAAATAGCGTTTTTTGTAGATTATGACAAGAATTATGTTAACATTTTTATGTCAACTCCGTAAATCATCAGTTCAGCTTTGTTTATCATTTTCAATTATTTATCAACATCTAGCGTTTCAGGGACCCAAGATACACCAAATATAGTTTTTGCAATATCTCATGCAAAAACTATATTCTAGGTAAATTTTACTTACCCTTGGTGCGTATTTGTATACTTTAACGAGCGCGCTTCCCTATTTTTGTGTGAGATCGTCTTCTTTGGGGTCTTACTCCGAGAAGACCTGCCGCTCCACTGCCTGCCAAAATCAATGCAGATGTTACGCCAACAGCCTGATACTGTCCACCAAAAAATAGTGCTGTTAACGACAGCAATACCGCCAAATACACAGCACCCGAAAGCAAGCAAACCATCAGTCGCTGACGCTTTATCTTTTGGAATGACAACAACGATCCCCAAAACGATGCCATTAAGATGACAACCATAATTCCATATCCTATTTTTTCCCATTGCATTTTTTCATTGTCCACCATCCAGGCAAGAACAGCACAAGAGAAAAAGGTTACCATCATGCTCAGACACGTTCCCATGGCAATCCCACTTGGAATGGATAAAGCTCTTCCTGTTGGCTTTTGGTTATGCACTGGCCATCTCCCCTTTCGCTATAGACTATTCCCACGAAAGCAAAAAAAGAACCCGGACAAGCACATTTGCTTGTCCGGGAGATCCGTCGCTTAAACTTCAATGTCTACGTTCGCTGCCTTACGCTGTTCTTGCGCTTCCGTTACGCTGCGGAATTTCATACGGGTATCACGCACTTCTGCCAGCGCCTTGGAGATAGCTTCTTCTGTTTCACGCAAGGACTCATCCATATAATCATTGCCAGCTTTACGCAGCTGGTTAATCCGGTTTTGGGTTTGTCCAACCAGCTCTTCACTGCGCTTTTTTGCTTCTGCATAGATCGCTTCTTTCGTGAGCATCTGATTGGCTTTTTCCTGTGCTTCCCGCAGGATGCCCTCTGCCTCTCGGCGGGCCTGACTGATCAGCTCATTTCTGGATTCGACGATGGTGCGGGACTGCTTGAGTTCACTGGGCAGCTGTGCAATGATCTCATCCAGCATATCCAAGACCCGGTCCCGCTCCAAAATGCATTTATCAGATGCCAGCGGCATGGAACGCGCATCCTGCACCATATCGTACAATGCGCCAATAATGTCTTCCGTATTACGCTCACTCATGTTCATTTTCCTCCTTGAATGGTATGTTTCCTCTGTTCTATTCTTTCCTGAAAATCCGGAATAATTTCACTGGGTAAAAAATCTGACAAATCAACACCGTAGGAACCAAGCTCTTTTACCGTACTGGAGCTGAGGTACATGTACCGGCTCTCTGCGGTTAAAAACATGGTATCCAAGTCCGGATTGATTTTGTGATTGATCAGCGCCATCTGGAACTCATTTTCAAAGTCCGATCCTGCGCGCAGTCCTTTTACAATAACGCAGCTTCCCCGTCGCTTTGCGTACTCTGCCAGCAGTTCGTTGGAACCATCCACCTCTACATTTGGAATATCCTGCGTCACTCTGCGAATCAGGTTCACCCGTTCGTCTAAAGTAAACATCGGATTTTTTCCCGCATTCACCATCACGCACACAATCAGCTTATCAAATATATTTGCAGCGCGCCGGATGATATTCAGGTGCCCGCTGGTAACGGGATCAAAGCTGCCTGGATAAATTGCAATCTTCATAATCTCTCACACTTTTTACATCTTGCGGTATAGCGCAAGCAGTGTCTTTCCGTATTTGTAGTCCTTGGAACGGGTATAACCGTCAAACTCCATAGAGAGGTCCTTTCCCAAGGGACGTTCTGTGACTATTATACCATCGGATTGCAAAATGTCAATTTCGGTTATGCGTTTTAATGCAGTTTCCAAGAAATCTTCTCCATAGGGGGGATCAAGAAAAATGATGTTGTATCTCTCCGTGCAGCGGTTCAGATAGGTCAGATAATCGCTGCGGACCACTCTCCCCTCCCCTTCCAGCTTCGTACGCCGCAAATTTTCTTGAATCAATTTGCAGGCTTCTTCTCTGGCATCAACAAACACCGCATGTCTGGCACCTCTGCTCAGCGCCTCGATTCCCAGCTGTCCAGTACCGCCAAATAGATCCAGCACATTGGCTCCGGGAATGTCAAAATTCAGAATGCTGAAGAGTGCCTCTTTGACCCGATCCGCAGTGGGTCGGGTCAGCATACCGTCAGGTGTTTTCAGCGAAACACCTCTGGCTTTTCCTGTAATTACGCGCATAGCTATACTTCCTTTGTTTCGTGAAAGTGTTTGTATACAGCAGCTGCTGCATCCTTGGGCAAAAGGCGCTCCAGTTCCGGAAGCGTTGCCTGTCCAATAGCGGTCAATGACTTAAATTGCCGCAGGAGTTCCTGTTTCCGTTTTGGACCGATTCCTGCAATGCCATCCAGCTCCGAGTAACGCAGCCGCTTACTGCGAAGCTGGCGATGATAGGTAATGGCAAAACGGTGGGTTTCTTCCTGAATGTTTCCAATGAGAGAGAAAATCGCCTGATTATTGTCAATCCGGATTTCCTTCCCATCCGGCGTCACCAATGCCCGTGTACGATGTCTGTCATCCTTTACCATACCATATACCGGAAATTGCAAATCCAGTTCCTGTAAAGCAGCCACAGCAGTTTTGGCATGATTCACACCACCGTCAATCAGCAGCAGATCCGGCGCTTCGCGGAATCCTTTGTCACCAGCTTTCAGGTGGGCAAAACGTCGTTTTACTACCTGGTGCATAGAAGCGTAATCATCCTGATTGGAAAGACCTTCCAGTTTAAAGCGCTTATAATCACTTTTCCTTGGCTTACCATCTGCAAAGACAACCATGCTGGCAACAATATCCGTTCCGGAGATATTGGAAATATCGAACGACTCAATACGGCACGGAGGTTCCATGGCAAGCATTTTCCCCAGAAGCTCTAACGTCGCATTGACTCGTTCTTCCTTACCAGTTACCCGCTGAGCTTCTTCAAAAGCGTTCTTGCAGGCGAGTTCTACGAGGCGAAGATTATCCCCTCTCTGAGGAACATGCAGCTTGGGGCGGCGTTTGTATTGCTGTTCCAAAAGCTGGGCAAACAATTCACTATCTTCTAAGTCAAAGGGCAATAGGATACGCTTAGGCGCCAAGCCTCGACTCAGATAGAACTGCTTCATCAGGCTCGATACCGCTTCCATTTTTTCATCCGGTCTGGGGAATACTTCATATTCTTTATCCAGCAGATTGCCGCCGGAGAAGTGGAGCACTGCAAAACAGGCTTTTGCCTCTGTTTCCCCATAACCTATTACATCGGTATCTGCCAATGTACCTGCCGTCACCAGCTGCTTTTGTCCCAGATTCTCAACCGCATTGAGCCGATCCCGGAGGTTGGCAGCCAATTCAAATTCCAAATTGTCTGCTGCGGACAGCATTTGCTGCCGGATCTGTTCTGCTACCGACTTATAGTTTCCCTGCAAAAGCTGCTTTGCCTGCTGCATTGTTTCCCTGTATTCTGTGCAGCTTTTATTTGCTTGACACCAGCCGGCACATTGGTTCATGTGATAATTCAGGCACGGGCGGTCTTTGCCGATGTCTCTTGGGAATTGTTTGCTGCATCCCGGGAGCTTTAATGTCAGTCGAATGGCTTCCATAACATCGTGGGTTACACTCCGACCGCCGAATGGTCCATAATAGTCAGCTCCATCATCCGCAAGCTTACTGACGATACCGATCGTAGGATAAACATCTTTCATATTCAGTCTCAGATAAGGATACCCTTTGTCATCTTTCAACAGAATATTATATTTGGGCATATAACGCTTAATTAAGGAGCACTCCAAAACCAGCGCTTCAAATTCGCTGGCTGCCACAATTACATCAAAGTGGTGAATTTTACTCACCATTATCCGGGTTTTGGGGCTGTGGGAGGCTGTATCCTGAAAATATTGGCTCACGCGATTTTTCAGCTTTTTGGCCTTGCCCACATAGATTACGGTATCGGTTTTATCCCGCATAATGTATACGCCTGGTGCATAGGGCAAAGAAAGGGCTTTTTCCTTCAGTTCATCAAAAGTCATCGGATCCTCCCTAAAAAAGCGCCGCCTCAATGCAGATCGTCAGCATTGAGGCGGTTAAGTAAAGCAGGTTTTAATAAACGTCCCGCTGGAGCAGAGTGTCCAGTGCGTTCACAGCAGCCTCAGCGTCAGGGCCAATAGCGCTCAGCGTCACTGTGGAACCGGTCACAATTCCCAGAGACATGATGCCCAGCAGACTCTTTGCATTCATCTTACGGCTGGCAGATTCCAACCAGATGCTGCTCTCGAATTCGTTGGCTTTCTGCACGAAATAGGTTGCCTGTTTGTTGTGCAGGCCGGACTCGCAACGAACAACGACTTCTTTGTTGAACATAGTACACACTCCTTTTCGCTGCACCCTGAGTAGGGGCAACGCATCTGCATATATGATAGCATTTTTACCGAAAAAGTCAACTCATTTTCGTCCTGTTTTCACAACGAGTCCTTTCGGATTTTCGGTTTTCTTGGCGAAAACATACTTGCTTGTTTATTGCCGGACTGGAATTATGCAAATTCTGCGATGGTGACGCCGTCTTCACCTTCCCCGTACATACCCAGCCGGAATTTCTTTACGAATTTATTTCGTTTCAGAGCCTGATGTACTGCCGCACGCAGGGTACCGGTGCCCTTTCCGTGGATAATCCGAACCTGGGGCAAATTGCTGCGCATTGCCTCATCCAGATACCGCTCTAACACACAGACGGCTTCCACAGCGTCCATGCCCCGCAAGTCCACTTCAGTAGGCATTGCGTTCAGTTTCATTTCCCGGCCGGAGTGCTTCGGACGGCCACCTTTTGTCTGATAAGGATCTTCGTGTTCCAGCAAGTAAATCTCATCCGGTTTGGCAGACATTTTTAGAATACCGGCCTGAAGCTGATAAGTGCCGTCCTTATTAATGGCAATCACGCTGGCTTTTGTCCCCAGTTTCAGCAGTTCAACAGTATCTCCCACCAAGATGCCTCTGCTAGGTTTCGGGCGCTCTTTTTTCGGCTGGGATACACGAAGTTTTTCTTCCGCTTCGTTGAGGCTGCGGCGCAGTTGGGTTTGCCGTTGATTGATTCCGGTGGCATCTGCACTATCCGCAAGCTGTTTGCGCAGAGCCTTCAACTCTTCTGCGGCCTGGTTTGCGGCTGCTCTGGCATCGTCAATGATGGTCTGCGCTTCTCTGCGGGCAGCTTCCATCGCCTTTTCCCGCTCTTTGCGAAGCTCGGCATGGTACTGCTCACTTTGCTGCTTGATTTTTTCGGTTTCCTGACGAAGGCGCTCCGCTTCCTGTCGTGCAGACTCCATTTGCTGACGCTGCTGCTCCAACTGGGAGAGAACATCTTCAAAGTCCTTATCACTTTTGTCAACCAGGGCATCGGCTTCTTTTAAGATTTCCTCTGACAGTCCCAGTTTCCGGGAAATGGCAAAGGCGTTGGATTTACCAGGAATGCCGATGAGCAAGCGGTAAGTAGGCCGCAGGGTTTCCACGTCAAATTCGCAGGATGCATTCATGACCCCTTTTGTTCGCATGGCATAAAGCTTCAGCTCTGCATAATGGGTAGTTGCAACAACCCGGCTTCCCATTTTTCGGCAGAACTCAATAATCGCCGTTGCCAGTGCTGCGCCTTCAGCAGGGTCGGTACCGGCGCCCAACTCGTCAAACAAAACAAGGGTCCGGTCATCACACTGCTCCACCACATCCACAATGGTGCGCATATGGCTGGAAAATGTAGACAGACTTTGCGCAATGGACTGCTCGTCACCAATATCAGCAAGAATGGCGTCAAAGGTAGACAGTTCGCTGCCATCCCCTGCCGGAACATGCAGGCCGCACTCCGCCATTAAAGTTAACAAGCCAATGGTTTTTAGGGTAACCGTCTTGCCGCCGGTATTAGGGCCGGTGATAATCATACTGTCAAAGTCTTTTCCCAGTCTGACCGAAATGGGAACCACAGTCTTAGCATCGATCAGAGGGTGTCTGGCTTTTCGCAGTTCTACCCTACCCTTGTCATTCATCAGGGGCGCCCAGGCGTTCATCCGGTAGGCCAGCTTTGCTTTGGCGAAAATCACATCTAGCTGTACCAGCATCTGATAGTTCAGAATAATGGATTCCCGACAACCGGCAGCCTCAGCTGATAACTCAGCAAGGATTCGCTCAATTTCTTTCTTTTCCTTCAGTTCCAGTTCCCGCAATGCATTGTTGGCATTCACCGCAGACATAGGTTCCACGAAATAAGTAGAACCTGTAGCAGAGACATCGTGCACCAATCCGGGAACATCATTTTTGCACTCACTCTTCACCGGGACCACATATCGGCCCTGACGGATGGTGATGATGGGTTCCCGCAGGAATTTGGAATATGCAGGGGAAGAAATCACCTTTTGTAGGCTGTCGCGGATTTTCGCAGACTGAATCCGCATATGACGCCGAATGTCTGCAAGAGCCGGGGAAGCATTGTCTGCAATTTCCTCCTCGGACAGTATCGCACCAAAAATTTTATCTTCCAGATATTTGTTGGGATTCAGGCTGCGAAACAGACTGTCCAGGACAGTGGCAGGATCATCCTCGGAAACATATCCTTTCACGGTTCTGGTGCAGCGAAGAATCCCAGCTATGCGAAGCAGTTCCTTGGGGTGCAAACTTCCGCCTCGTTCTGCCCGCTCCAAGGAAGCAGATACATCCGTAACATCCCCAAAAACAGGATTTCCTTTCTTGGTACACAGATTGGACGCTGCGGTTGTTTGCTGGAGCAGAAGCTCCACTTCTTCCAAATCGGAAGAGGGATACAGCCGCAGACAGGCTTCTTTACCGCCAATGCTGCCGGCACATTCTGAAAGAAGCTGCAAAACTTGGTCCAACTCCAGTTTAATAAGAGATTTATGATATAACTCTGACATGCAATTCTCCTAAGTATTTGAAACTAACTGATATGTAACGATTTATAGAACTCCAAAGCGGAAAATCCCCGTTCCAGTTGGGTGCACAGATAGGCTTCCGTCAGTGCTGAAAGTGATTTCAATGCATCTTCTCCCAAGCGAAAAGAGAACAGTCGTTTCGGGTCACACAGGCAGATATAACGCATCGCCTCCAGTACCGTTGCCGTCACAGGCATCCGGATTCCAGCCGACTCGGGGCTTCTGCAGTTTTCGCATTCCAAATGTCCGGCAGACAAATCAAACCGCTCAGGAGTTTGGCTGCCACAGATATGGCAGCCAAACAAATCTGGTGTATATCCCGACAGGCAGGCGCAGCGAAGCTCAAATACTGCCTTGATCTGACGCTCCGGCAAATCAATATTTGCCAGTGCATACAAGCAGTTCAGCAGCAGCGATTGCAGCTCCGGATTTGGCAAATCTTCCTGGGACAAAACCTCCGTTACCTGAGCAAAGTATGTTCCCAGGGATAACTTAGTCAAGTCCCGGCGAAGCGGCATAAAAAGCTCCAGACTTTGCGCTTCGTTAATCGTGTACTGTCCCCGATATTCGAACAGCGTAAACTCCCCATAGGCCAGCAGCTGACAGGGAGCAATGAGAGGACTGTTTTTACGCCGCAATCCCCTAGCCTTTACCGTTAGCTTGCCATGACCACAGGTAAGCAATGTCAACAAGGCATCTCGCTCATTGTAGTCCGTCACCCGCAAGACAATGCCTTGTGTCGTCAGATACATGGTTTTCCTCCGATTTTAGCTGTTTGCTGTACATCAGATACGCTTCCGGCGCACCTGTTTCCAGAAATAACTGCCAATACTCACGGGCGTTCATACCAATTCCTCCTTATATCCCATACAGCACTGCTGCGCACAGCAGCAAAAGCCATGATATGGATAGTATGGACAGAAACGGGCGTGATATGGGTGGTAATTATTCTCTATACCCAAAGTTGCGTACAAGGAAATCACTGTCACGCCAATTTTCCTTTACCTTTACCCAAGTGGTCAAATAGACTTTGGTTCCCATGAATCGTTCGCAATCTGCACGGGCCATGGAAGAAATTTTCTTCAGCATGGCGCCCTGCTTGCCGATGATAATACCTTTGTGGCTTGCCTTCTCGCAGTAAATGGTAGCATCAATGTCGATAATTCCATTGTCTCGCTCGGAGAAGGTGGTAATCTCTACTGCCGTACCGTGAGGAACTTCCCGCTCCAGGCACCACAGAAGCTTTTCCCGAATGATCTCTGCCATAACCTGCCGCTCCGGCTGATCGGTGGTAACGTCATCCGGGAACAGGAAGGGGCTTTCTACCGTGTACTTTTCACATTCGTGCAGGAGTTCATCCACACCATCGCCGTTTTTGGCACAGATGGGAATGATAGCATCAAACACCCCAGTCTGGGAATACACGGCAATCACTTCCAGAAGCTTGTCCTTTTCCACCGTATCAATCTTATTGATGGCCAGAATTGCCGGGCAATGAATATTGCGCAGCTTGTCAATCAAAGCTTCTTCCTGAGCACCTATCGACGGGATTGGTTCAACTACCAAAATAGTAGCATCCACATCCGAAATCGACTCCCGTACGGTATTTACCATATAATCTCCCAGCTTGGTGCGAGCTTTGTGGTAGCCGGGGGTATCCACAAATACAAATTGCAGATGATCACGGGTTACGATTCCGCAGATCCGATTGCGGGTCGTTTGGGGCTTATTGGATACGATGGCGATTTTTTCCCCGACCAGATAGTTGGTCAGTGTAGATTTTCCCACATTGGGGCGGCCAGCGATGGTAATAATAGCGGTTCTGGTATTCATATTTATGACCATTCCTTTCCGCTGCGCTCCAAGGCACCAAAGGGAAATGAAACCTGGTACCTCTAACGCAGCCAGTCGTAATTTGTTAGAATAGGCTTGAGGAAGCAGGCACACTACAGAGCACGTGAAGGT
>CALXDU010000046.1 GCA_944387145.1 uncultured Oscillospiraceae bacterium
CCATCATGGACGCCTGCCTTGCCTGCGGCGTCAACTACATGGATACCGCCAACTATGAGCCGGAGGATATTGAAGAACCCACCTGGCGTGCTGCCTACGACAAGCGCTGCAAGGAAAAGGGGTTCTCTGCCTACTTTGACTATAGCTGGCAGTGGGCTTACCGGGAGAAGTTCGAAAAAGCCGGTCTGACCGCTCTGCTGGGCTGCGGCTTTGATCCCGGTGTCACTCAGGCCTACTGCGCCTATGCCAAGAAGCACGAGTTTGATACCATTGACACCATCGACATTCTCGACTGCAACGGCGGCGATCATGGTTATCCCTTCGCCACCAACTTTAACCCCGAAGTCAACCTCCGGGAAGTTTCCGCTCCCGGCAGCTACTGGGAGGATGGTCACTGGGTCGAGATTCCTGCCATGAGCATCAAGCGTGAGTATGACTTCGACCAGGTCGGCCCCAAAGATATGTACCTGCTGCACCACGAGGAAATTGAATCTCTGGCAGAAAACATTCCGGAAGTCAAGCGCATCCGCTTCTTTATGACCTTTGGTCAGAGCTACCTGACCCATATGAAGTGTCTGGAAAATGTAGGCATGCTGTCCACCACCCCTGTGGAATTTGAAGGCCAGCAGATTGTGCCGATCAAGTTCCTGAAGGCCCTGCTGCCCGATCCCGCCAGCCTTGGCCCCCGCACCCATGGCAAGACCAACATCGGCTGCATCTTCACCGGCAAGAAGGACGGCAAGGAGAAAACCTACTATATCTACAATGTCTGCGACCACCAGGAGTGCTATAAGGAAGTGGCCAGCCAGGCCATCAGCTACACCACCGGCGTTCCTGCTATGTGCGGCGCTCTGATGCTGCTCACCGGCAAGTGGACCCAAACCGGTGTACACACTGTGGAAGAGTTTGATCCCGATCCCTTCCTGGACGCTCTGGATCGTTACGGTCTGCCCCGCAGCGAAAGCCACAACCCGGTGCTGGTGGACTGATGGGATACTTGGATTGCAGCGCAGCCCCCTTCCGGGGGCTGTCGCCTTATGACATTCCTTCTGTGTTTTCTTCTTTGCCAACGCCTTGCTATGTAATTGACGAAGCCCGTTTGAAAGCCAACGGCGCTTGTTTGGCTGCTTTGGCACAGCGTACCGGCTGTAAGATTCTGCTGGCGCAGAAGGCATTTTCCAACTACAATTTCTATCCCCTTCTCTCCCAGTACCTGGCCGGCACAGAAGCCAGCGGCCTATATGAGGCTCGACTGGGCAGAGAAGAAATGGGAGATCGGGAAGTCCATGTGTTTTGCGGTGCCTATCGGGAAGAAGAATTTTCAGAACTGCTGAACTACGCCGACCACATTGTTTTCAACTCCATTCACCAGCTGAAAAAGTTCGGCCCTCTGGCCAAAGGAAAAAGTCTGGGACTGCGTGTCAATCCCGAATGCTCCACTCAGGATGGCCATGCCATTTACGATCCCTGCTCCCCCGGCAGCCGTTTGGGTGTCACCCGGGAAGTGTGGAACCGGGAGATGACAGAGGAGCTCCTGTCTCTTCTGGACGGGCTGCACTTTCACACCCTGTGTGAGCAAAATTCCGACGACCTGGCTAAGACTCTGGAAGCAGTGGAAACCAAATTTGGTGATGTGCTGCCCCGGATGAAATGGCTGAATATGGGTGGCGGGCACCACATTACCCGGGATGACTATGATATGGTACGCCTGGAGCAGGCGATTTCCCATGCCCAAGCCGAATGGAATCTGCAGGTCTATCTGGAGCCGGGAGAAGCTGTTGCCCTGAATGCCGGATATCTGGTCAGCCGGGTTTTGGATGTGGTGGAAAACAGCGGCATCCGCATTGCCATTTTGGACACCAGCGCCGCCTGCCACATGCCAGACGTGCTGGAAATGCCTTACCAGCCTCCCATCTATCAGGCAAGCAAAGCTCCGTCCCAAGGACTTTCCTTCCGTCTGGCAGGCCCTACCTGTCTTGCCGGGGATGTCATTGGTGATTATGCCTTCCCCGCTTCTCTGAAAGAAGGAGATTTGTTGGTTTTCGGTGATATGGCAATTTATACCACTTGCAAGAACAACACCTTCAATGGTATGCCTTTGCCCGACATCTGGCGTATGGATGAGCATGGAATCTTTACCAAACTGACCGACTTTGGATATCCGGATTTTAAAATGCGGCTGGGAAAATAGCCCTCAATTTTCTCACACCTTCTGATATACAGCATATACTGGCTTTGTAGGAGGTGAAGCGGATGAACCGAAACAGATGCGGCCCATCCGGCTGCAGACCCGTAACGGATTTCGGCAAAAATCCGTTGGTGCTGGACATACACCAGGCCGCACATCATAATCAGAATTTCCGCACTGCCCTATGGACCGGAGATCACTTGCAAGTAACTCTCATGTGTATCCCGGTTGGAGAAGAAATCGGGCTGGAAATGCACGATAATCTGGATCAGTTCCTGCGCATCGAAGATGGCTGCGCTCTGGTTCAAATGGGAAAGGACTCCCGTTCCCTTACTCTTCAGCGGCGGGCATGTGCCGGTCATGCCATAATCATTCCGGCGTGTACCTGGCACAATATAAAAAATATCGGCCCCAAGCCATTGAAGCTCTATTCCATCTATGCCCCGCCTCAGCATCCCTTCGGGACAGTACACACCACAAAGCAGGAAGCTCTGCTTTATGAATAAACGCAGAACTGCCATTGCAGAAAGCCTAAAAAGGCTGCTGCAATGGCAGTTTTCTGTTTTCTTTTTTGTATGAACCCCTGACATTTCCGGCTATACTTTGGTATTCCCCAATCCAGGAGGCAGAAGTATGGAGAAACCATATTTTGAAGGATGGTATTTTAAGCACCAAAAAGGTGATGACATCATTGCCTTTATCCCCGGCAGAGCAGAAAGCGGTGCCTTTGTCCAGATGATTACACCTACCGGTTCCCGGTATTTTGCTATGCCGGAGCTAACGCATCAGGGTGACTGCATTCGGGTAGGAAACTGCGTGTTTTCTTCTGCCGGGTGTAAGGTAGACTTACCAGGGGTTCACGGTGAAATTACCTACGGAGCACTGACTCCCCTGAAGTCCGATATCATGGGGCCATTTCGTTTCTTCCCCATGGAATGCCGCCACGGTATCATCAGCATGAGCCATTGCCTATACGGCTGTCTTTGTCTGGACGGGCAGATGCACCATTTTGATGGCGGCATGGGATATATCGAGAAAGACAGCGGCACGTCTTTTCCCAGTGCCTACCAGTGGGTACAGTGCAATGATTTTCCCTTTCCCTGCTCCATTATGATATCCGTCGCTCGGATTCCCTTTTATGGCATTCGGTTCCGGGGCTGCATTTGCGCAATTGTACTGGATGGAAAACACTATCGGTTTGCCACCTACGATGGTGCACGGATTCTTGTATCCAGCAAAGAGCATATCCGTTTGGCCCAGGGGCAATCTCTTCTGGAAATTGACCTGAAACCATCGCCCTCTGCCCACCCACTGTATGCGCCGAAACTTGGTCAGATGTCCAATACCATCCGAGAGTGCTGCAACGCAGAAATCCAAGTTCGCCTTTGGGGAAAAGGCACTTTGATATTGGATGCATCCAGTCAGCATGCAGCCTGTGAATTTGTTGGTCCCCAATAACCCTTTCAGAGGCGGCTGCGCTTATCCCTTATATGTCCGAATGATATTTTCCGCCATTTCGGACTTTGAGATTCGCAAATCCATTGCCTGCTTTTCTATGTAACGGTGGGCATCGCTTTCTTTCATTCCCAGGCATTCGATCAGCAGCCACTTGGCCCGGTTTACCAAACGAATTTCTTCGATTTTCTTTTCCACACTCATTTGCTTTTGCTCCATCTGGCGCAGCCGTTCTCGGGTAGCGCAGAGCACACGCAGACTCTGAACAATCATCTGGGAGTTGGTGGGTTTGGAAAGGGTCAGCACACCGTAGGGCATTGCTTTTGTATATATTTCGTTGTACAAATCATTTTTCACCAGCAGTAGGACGCCGCTGCTGCTGTCCGTACAGGTAGAAATCGCAAGCCGCAGCCCGAAGTCATCTGGCAGTGGGGCATTGATAATTACAATATCATAGGTGCCTTCCAACAATCGACGCTGGGCCTCCGCCACGCTCTTCACATGCACCACCGGCCAATAGTCCGTCGAGGGAAGCAATGGTTCCATAACGGTGAAAAAAGAGCTGGCAGCGGATACAACCAGAACGCCATACGTTCTTTCCTGAAAAACCATGGATTTGTTCCCTCCTTTCTTCCCTTATCGCTCCGACTATTTCAAAAAGACCTCCAGAATTTTCTCCGGGATATGAGATTGAAGGAAGGAACTTTCCCGTGCAATGGTTTTTGCTTCCTGAATCGACGATGGCAGTTTCCGATATTGCGCGAGTTGTTGGGCTGATGCCGCAAAGGCATTGAAGTCAGCTGCTGCTGGAGGCGTCAGCCGATTCTCGATGCCATACAGCGCAGCATAAATCACCAGTGCAAACGCAAGATAGGGGTTCGCCATGGGGTCTGCCGAACGGATCTCCGCTCTAAGCCGGCCTTCCGGACATGCTGGAATCCGGATCAGCTGGGAACGATTTTCTTTCGACCAGGTAATATAGCTTGGCGCTTTGTCCCGGCCAAGCCGCCGGTAAGAGTCCTCACAGGGATTGAGAAACAGTGTCATCTCCCGAATATTCTCCAATAAGCCGGCAATCACTGCTTCCAACGGCTGCTGATCGTCGGGACCATGGACGGAAAGGTTAATATGCATACCGTTTCCATCCTGATCCGGCAAGGGCTTGGGAGAAAAGTCTGCATACAGGCCGTTGCGGGCAGCAACCGCTTTTACCACAGCGTAAAAAGTGGCAGCATTGTCTGCCGCGGCAAGAGGGTCCGCATAGCGGAAATCGATCTCATTCTGGCCCGGACCGCTTTCGTGATGGGAGCTTTCCGGCTGAATGCCCATTTGCTCCAGCATCAAACAGATTTCCCGTCGAACATTTTCTCCCTTATCCTCCGGGGCAATATCCATATATCCGGCAAGATCATAGGGTACTTTGGTGGGATTTCCCTGTTCGTCCAATTTGAACAGATAAAACTCCATTTCAGATCCGAAATCAAAGGAATACCCGGCATCCTTGGCCTGAGCAACCGCACGTTTTAGAATCTGCCGGGTATCTCCATAAAAAGGGGTTCCGTCCGGATGGGTAATGTCACAAAACATCCGCACGACCTTTCCCTGCTGAGGTCTCCAAGGCAGCTGCACCAGCGTAGACGGATCGGGGCGCAGGAACAAATCCGAACGTACCTCCCCACCAAAACCATCAATGGCGGAAGCATCCATGGCAATACCGTACTGAAATGCCCGGGGCAGTTCATCGGCCATAATGGCAATATTTTTCAGCCGTCCGAATACATCGCAAAAGGCCAGACGGATGAATTTTACATCCGTTTCCCGGGCAAACGCTATGACCTCTTCCGGTGAATATTTCATAAGATTCCTTCTTTCTTCTAGTTCGTCACATACATCTGCTTATATGGATTCTGACTGTCGGGCGTTACCACAGTAAATGTCTGACTGCAAATCTGCTGCAAGTCCATACCGAAATATTGGGAAAACTTTTCCAAATAGGGTGCAATTTCCTGCATATCCTCAGCAGTTGCTGTATGCGCCGTAACCTGTTTCGGAAACAGGACATCCTGACAATCCGAGCAGAGATAGAGCTTTCCTCCGTGCATGCCGGTACAGGGATAATTGCTGACGATTTTCTTTCCATCACGATTCAATCCCAGAACAATGATGATTCCTCCTGCCTGGTATTCTCCGAGGAAACTGCCAGCAGTTCCTCCGATCACGATCACCGGCAGTTTGTTCTGGTAGGCTTTCATATGGATGCCGGTGCGGTAACCGGCATTCCCCCTGACATAGATTTCGCCGCCTCGCATGGCATAACCGGCTGTGTCGCCAATATTTCCATGAACCACAATTCGTCCGGCATTCATGGTATCGCCAACCGAATCCTGGGCATTGGAAAATACTTCAATCTCTCCGCCGTTTAGATAAGCCCCCAAGGCATTGCCAGGGATTCCCTGTATTTTTATGGCACAATTTCCCATACCGGCGCCAATAAAGCGCTGCCCGCAGCAATCCGTTATCAAGATATCCCCGGCATGCTGATGAATCTCATCATTGATAGCAACGTAGGATTTTCCTTCTGCCTCAATTTTTACCATAATCCACACCTCCGTGAATTTTCCAAACGCATGGTGCCAAAATCATTCTCCGGCATGATAAACGCCCAAAATCTCCAACTCCTTTTGGTTCAACCCAATGCCTCGCAGCATCAGGCGGTTGCCTCTGAGCGCTTCAATGGAATTGATGCCCATGCCGCCTAACATTTCTTTGATTTCGTGCTTCCAGGCGGTCATCAGATTCACCAACCGCCGATACCCTTCCTGGGGGTCCAGTCTTTCCGTCAGTTCCTGTCGTTGGGTTGCAATTCCCCAGTTGCATTTGCCTGTCTGGCAAGACCGGCACAGGTGACATCCCAGGGCCAGCAGCGCTGCTGTACCCACATAGCAGGCATCCGCCCCCAGCGCCACAGCCTTTACCACATCAGCAGAAGATCGGATGCTGCCTCCGACAATCAAGGATACCTGATTCCGGATTCCTTCATCCCGAAGCCGCTGATCCACTGCCGCCAGTGCCAGTTCAATGGGAATGCCTACATTATCCCGGATTCGGGTAGGTGCGGCGCCGGTACCACCACGGAACCCATCGATGGCGATGATATCAGCACCGCTTCGGGCAATACCGCTGGCAATGGCCGCAATGTTGTGAACCGCCGCCACCTTCACGATCACCGGTTTGCGGTAACGCGTAGCCTCTTTCAAGGAATAGACCAATTGGCGCAAATCCTCAATAGAATAAATATCGTGATGAGGTGCCGGCGAAATAGCGTCCGAACCTTCCGGAATCATACGGGTTTTGGAAATATCCGCCCCCACCTTGGTACCCGGCAAGTGTCCGCCAATGCCTGGCTTGGCACCCTGGCCCATTTTAATTTCAATCGCTGCTCCAGCGTTCAGATAATCCTCATAGACGCCAAATCTGCCGGAAGCCACCTGGACGATGGTATTGGCACCGTAAGCGTAAAAATCTTCGTGAAGTCCACCTTCACCAGTGTTATAGTAGATCCCCAGTTCCTTTGCGGCCTGTGCCAGACTGGCGTGGGCGTTATAGCTGATGGAGCCATAGCTCATAGCAGAAAAAAGCACTGGCATTGCCAATTCCAGCTGCGGTTCCAGCTGGCAGCAAATTTTCCCTTCTGCATCCCGCTGCACCGCTGCAGGCTTCTTGCCAAGAAAAACCCGGGTTTCCATAGGCTCACGCAAAGGGTCAATAGGAGGATTGGTTACCTGGGAGGCATTGATCAGCAGCTTATCCCAGTAGATCGGATAGGGCTTCGGATTTCCCATGGAAGAAAGAAGAACGCCGCCGGTTTTCGCCTGCAAGTAAACCTCTTTCATAGTCTGATTGTCCCAGTTGGCGTTTTCCCGGAATCCAGCCTCTGATTTTACAATCTTGAGAGCATGTACGGGACAGAAACAAACACACCGCTGACAGTTTACGCATTTGGATTCATCAATATGAAGGATCTTGCGTTCTTTATCCCAGGCATGGACGCCATTGGCGCATTGCTTGACGCAGATTCCGCATCGAATGCACCGATCTTCCCGGCGCACAACCTCGAATTCCGGATAGATATAATCCTGTCCCATCAATAGGCACCTTCTTTCACTTTGACAATCACCGGTTCACCGCCGGCCGGCGCATAAATTCGTTCCAACTCCGGTTCCATCACCCGAATGGCAGATTCCTCACTGGCAATGTAAACCATATCCTCTTTTTCTCCCACAACCATGCTGCGCAGCTTCAGCCGGTCGTTGAGGGCCATAAGTCCTCCCTCGAACCCCAGCACAATAGAAAATGGTCCTGTTACCAGCAGGCTGGAAAACACCGTTCGCAGATAGCGCAGCCGCTGCTGTTCATCAGCATCTCTGCGAGAAATGGTAGACCAGAAAGGAGCAGCAATCACATTGGCCAGTTCTTCCAATGTCAGCCCCTGCTTGCGCAGCAGATAGTCAGCAATATAAGTAATGACTTCCGTATCTGTTTGCAGAGTACATTTATAGCCGAACATTTCAATATAGCGTCGGTTGGCGTCATAGGAGGAGATTTCACCATTGTGCACGATGGTATAATCCAGCAGTGCAAAAGGATGTGCGCCGCCCCACCAGCCCGGAGTATTGGTAGGATAGCGACCATGGGCCGTCCAGCAATACCCTTCATATTCGTCCAAACGGTAAAACCTACCCACATCCTCAGGGTAACCAACCGCTTTGAATACACCCATATTCTTTCCACTGGAAAAGACATAGGCACCTTTATAAACCGTATTGATCCGCATGACAACCCGAGACATAAACTCCCGCTCGTCTACCTGCATACTGCTCAGTACCGAGCGCAAGGGGGTTACAAAGTAGCGCCAGATCAATGGTTCATCTGTAATCTCCGGGATCGTCCGCGTGGGAATTGTTTCGGAGCGGACAATTTCCAGTGTAGTACGCAGATAAGTTTCGCATTCCGTTCTGCTGCTTTCACTGTTGAAGAAGATATGCAGTGCGAAAAAATCCCGGTATTCCGGGTAAATTCCGTATCCGGCAAAGCCGCCGCCCAGTCCATTCGACCGCTCGTGCATCGGGATCATGCTCTGCATGATCTTCTCACCGGTCATCTTGCGTCCCTGGGTGGATATCGCGGCTGAAATGGCACAGCCTGAGGGAATACGGACTTGACCTTCCAATGGTTTCATACTATCAGCCCCAAAACAAAAATAAAATGGGATTCCGCAGGAAAGCGCATAGTCTTCCTGTCAGAACCCCATTGTTCTTTCTCTATTATACGCAGAAGGTTTTGATGGTGCAATCTCGCAATTTGGCAAAAGATCTTTTAAAAAGCCAGAATTGTTTTTTACAAATTGCCAGTTGAAATTGAGAAGCCAATCGTGTATACTGAACCTCGTTGAAAGACACTGACGTCTTTGCAGGAGAAATTCTGCTTGCTGTCAGTGTCTTTTTTATTTATCCGAAGGGGTGACCACTATGAAAACGGTACCAGAATTCTTTGGCAGCATGGTCTTTGACGACCGTATTATGAAGGCAAAACTCTCCTCCGACGTCTACAACTCCCTGAAAGAGACCATTGACACGGGTAAAAAACTGGATTCTTCCGTGGCCAATGCCGTGGCAATTGCCATGCGTGATTGGGCGGTAGCAAATGGCGCGACCCACTTTACCCACTGGTTCCAGCCGCTGACCGGCATCACTGCTGAAAAGCATGACAGTTTTATTTCTCCTGCACCAGACGGCAGAGTGATTATGGAGTTCTCCGGAAAAGAACTGATTAAGGGTGAACCGGACGCCTCTTCCTTCCCTTCCGGCGGTCTGCGGGCAACCTTCGAGGCACGAGGCTACACCGCCTGGGACCCCACCAGCTACGCTTTTATCAAGGGCAAAACTCTGTGCATCCCCACCGCCTTCTGTTCCTACGGCGGCGAAGCACTGGACAAGAAAACACCTCTGCTGCGTTCTATGGAAGCACTGAACAAGCAGGCGCTGCGTATTCTGAATCTCTTCGGAAACAGCGATGTCAAGCATGTTACCACTTCTGTCGGTCCGGAGCAGGAATATTTCCTCATCGACAAAGCCATGTATGACAAGCGCAAGGACCTGATCTTTACCGGCAGAACCCTGTTCGGCGCCAAGCCTCCTAAAGGTCAGGAGCTGGATGACCACTATTTCGGCACCATCAAGCCCAGAGTTGCTGCCTACATGGAAGAGCTGAACGAAGAGCTGTGGAAGCTTGGTATTCTTGCCAAGACGGAGCACAACGAGGTTGCACCGGCACAGCATGAGCTGGCTCCCATTTTCACTACCACAAATATTGCCACGGATCATAACCAGCTGACCATGGAGATCATGCAGAAGGTCGCCCTGAAACACAATCTGGTATGTCTGCTCCACGAAAAGCCTTTTGCGGGTGTCAACGGCAGCGGCAAGCACAATAACTGGTCCATTGCCACAGATACCGGCATCAATCTGCTCTCCCCCGGTGAAACCCCTTACGAAAACGCACAGTTTTTGCTGTTCCTGGTGGCGGTCATTCAGGCTGTTGATGATTACCAGGGTCTGTTGCGGATGTCCGTGGCTACAGCCGGTAACGATCACCGTTTGGGTGCCAACGAAGCACCTCCGGCTGTCATTTCTATCTTCCTGGGAGACGAATTGACCGAGATTCTGAAAGCCATTGAAGCTGATACACCTTACAACGGCGTGCAGAAAAAGAAGATGAAGCTGGGTGTGGATGTTCTGCCTCGGTTTACTCGGGACTCCACTGACCGGAACCGGACTTCTCCGTTTGCCTTCACCGGCAACAAATTTGAGTTCCGGATGCTGGGTTCCAGCAATTCCATTGCCTGCGCCAACATTATGCTGAACACCGCTGTGGCAGAGTCTCTGCGGCAATTTGCAGATCGTCTGGAATCTGCCGATGACTTCGACGCCGCAATGCATGATTTGATTAAAGAGACCATTACCACTCACAAGCGGATTATCTTTAATGGCAACGGTTACGACGACGCCTGGATTCAGGAGGCTACCGAAAAGCGCGGATTGCTGAACCTGCGGGCAACCCCGGAAGCCATGGCTGTCATTCTGGAGCAGAAGAACAAGGATCTGCTGATTTCTCACAAAGTCATGAGCGAAGCCGAGATTCTGTCCCGTCATGAAATCCAGCTGGAAAACTACTGCAAGACCATCCGCATTGAAGCAT
Source organism: uncultured Oscillospiraceae bacterium (assembly GCA_944387145.1). Lineage (GTDB taxonomy): Bacteria > Bacillota > Clostridia > Oscillospirales > Oscillospiraceae > Faecousia. The sequence goes on from CALXDU010000046.1 coordinate 10,901, forward strand.
TGACCATGGTGGATATGGCCAGAAAGGAAATCTTGCCTGCAGTAGAAGCATTCACTTCCGACCTTGCCAGCAGCATTGCGTCGAAGAAAGCAGCAGAGCCTGCAATGCTGTGCAACTACGAGCGGAAGCTTCTGAGAAAGCTCTCCTCCCTTCTGGATATGATGGATGATAAGGTAGACACGCTGGAAGATGCCATGATCCATATGGACAGCTCTGCCGGAATTGCAGCTGAATCGGAAGCCATCCGGGATACCATCCTCCCGAAAATGTGCGAACTCCGGGCAGCCTGTGACGAAGCGGAAACCCTTACTGCGCAGCGCTATTGGCCCTTCCCCACCTATGGTGATCTGCTCTTCGGTGTCCGATAATACTGCATTTGGGCTGCCGGATTCCGGCAGCCCACTCAAAAAAACTTTTCGTTATAGGAGGTTGTGCGTATGTGTTCCATTATGGGATATTGCCGCACTGAGGCGGACCGGGAGTCCTTTGACGAAGGATTCTCCAAAACCATCTCCCGAGGGCCAGATGAAAGCCGCGTGATCGATGTAGGCGGCGGGTTGTTGGGGTTTCATCGTTTGGCAATCATGGGACTGCATCCGCAGGGCATGCAGCCATTTCAGCTGCAGGGCTGCAGCGTGGTCTGCAATGGTGAGGTTTATGGCTTCGAGGCCATACGAAAGAGCTTGGAAGAGCGGGGATATACCTTCTGCTCCGATTCCGATTGCGAGGTTCTTCTCCCCATGTACTTTGTTTATGGGGAAGAGATGTTTCAGATGCTGGATGCGGAGTTTGCCCTGATACTGTACGACGGCAGAACCAACTCTTGGATTGCCGCCAGAGATCCCATTGGTATCCGTCCTCTGTACTATGGCTATGACAAAGATGGTTACATCGTCTTTGCCAGTGAAGCAAAAAACTTGGTAGGCATTTGTGAGAAAATTTTGCCTTTCCCCCCGGGGCATTACTACAAGAATGGTTCCTTCCATTGCTATCGGGACATTACCCATGTCGACTGCGTTTGTCACGATGACCTGGAAACCGTATGCACCAACATCCGGAATAAACTGATAAGCGGCATTCAGAAAAGATTGATTGCCGACGCAAAAGTCGGTTTTTTACTCAGCGGCGGACTGGATTCCTCTTTGGTTTGTGCCGTTGCCCAGCAACTCTCCGAAAAGCCTATCCGCACCTTTGCCATCGGCATGAGTGAAGATGCCATCGATCTGAAATACGCCAAGGAAGTGGCTGACTATATTGGCAGCAATCACACCGAAGTCATCATCTCCAAAGAGGATGTTCTGAATGCTCTGGAACCGGTCATTGCTTTGCTCGGCACCTATGATATCACTACCATTCGCGCCAGTATCGGCATGTATCTGGTATGTAAGGCCATTCACGAAACCACCGATATTCGGGTCTTGCTGACCGGCGAGATTTCCGACGAGCTGTTCGGTTACAAATATACAGATTTCGCTCCCTCAGCTGAAGAATTTCAGAAAGAGGCTGTGAAACGGGTACAAGAGCTTCACATGTATGATGTTCTCCGGGCAGACCGCTGCATCAGTGTCAACTCTCTGGAAGCCAGAGTTCCCTTTGGCGACCTGGATTTTGTTTCCTACGTGATGTCCATTGATCCGGAAAAGAAAGTGAACCGATATGGAAAGGGCAAATATTTGCTGCGCCATGCCTTTGAAGGAAACTATCTGCCCCACAGCATTCTCTATCGGGAAAAAGCAGCCTTCTCCGATGCAGTAGGCCACTCCATGGTTGACCACCTGAAAGCCTATGCTGAGCAAATGTATTCCGAAGAAGATTTCCAGGAAAAGAAAGAACGCTATTCCCATGCCCAGCCTTTTACGAAAGAATCTTTGCTCTACCGGGAGATTTTTGAAAAGTACTACCCAGGACAATCCGAAATGGTTGTAGATTTCTGGATGCCCAACAAATCCTGGGAAGGCTGCAATGTATCGGACCCCAGCGCCCGGGTTTTGGCAAACTATGGTGACAGCGGCAAATAACAAAGGAGAAAATGATAGATATATGGATCATCAGGTATATTTATCCCAAACACACCACATTCATGAAGAGTGTGGTGTATTTGGCGTTTACGCAAAAAAAGAACAGGACCTGGCAACCCTTGCCTACTACGGCCTCTACGCCCTGCAGCACCGGGGGCAGGAAAGCGCCGGAATCGTAGTCAATGACGATGGTGTTTTTTCCAGCTATCGGGACGTGGGACTGGTCAATGATGTATTCAGCGCAGAACGCCTCTCTTCCCTGGGACATGGGAAAATTGTGGTAGGACATGTGCGCTACGCTACCACCGGCAGCGACCGCAAGCGCAATGTTCAGCCCTTGGTAATCAACCACCACAAAGGCCGGATGGCACTGGCTCACAACGGCAATCTGACCAATTCCTTCACCTTGCGCAGTCAGCTGGAAGAAAAGGGCTCTATCTTTCACACCACCACCGATTCCGAGGTGATTGCCTATATCATCGTTCAGGAGCGGCTGCACTGCGGCAGCATCGAGCAAGCTGTACGCAATGCCATGGACCGTCTCTCCGGAGCGTATTCTTTGGTAATCTCCTCCCCTACCAAACTCATTGCCGCCCGAGACCCCCATGGTTTTCGGCCTTTGTGTATGGGGCAGTGTACAGACGGAAGTATTGTGTTTGCATCGGAAACCTGCGCTTTGGATGCCGTCGGTGCAGCCTTTGTCCGGGATGTGGAACCTGGCGAAGTGGTGGTAGTGGATGACAACGGCATCCGCAGCGACCGCAGTGGATGTGGTCAAGTCCCCAAATCTCTGTGCGTTTTTGAATACATTTATTTTGCCCGGCCAGACTCTATGGTAGATGGATACAGCGTGAGTATGGCCCGGCAGCGGGCCGGTGCATATCTGGCTCTGGAACACCCAGTGGATGCCGATGTGGTAATCGGCGTACCAGACTCCGGGCTGGATGCTGCCATTGGGTACGCCAATGCATCAGGAATTCCCTATGCCATCGGATTCACCAAAAACAAGTATATTGGCCGCACCTTTATTGCTCCGACGCAAGGGCAGCGGGAAAACGGCGTCAACATTAAGCTTAACCCCATTCGTCCGGTGGTTGCAGGAAAACGTGTGATACTCATTGATGATTCTATCGTCCGGGGCACTACCTGCCGCAGGATTATTGCTCTGCTGCGCCAGGCCGGGGCAAAGGAGATCCATATGCGGGTCAGCGCTCCCTGCTTCGTGGCCCCCTGCTATTATGGAACAGACATTGACAGTGCAGAAAATCTCATAGCCAATCAACATAGTGTTCCAGAAATTGCCGAAATCATCGGTGTAGACTCACTGGGATTTTTAAGTCTTGCCCATGTTCGTCAGCTGACTGGTCGAGACGCAGGCTTCTGCACTGCCTGTTTTGGCGGAGGCTATCCCACCGATTTACCGGATGTAGGCGCCAAAGACCGATTTGAGGAAAAAATTCACAAGAGCACCACGGAGGATATCTCATGACTTGGGAAACAAATTTTGATCGAAAAATCGTAATGGATGACGGCACCGAAATTTACGGCTACGGGTTTGGCGCTGCCGTAAACAAAACTGTCGAAGTGGTATTTAATACTTCGGTGGTGGGCTATCAGGAGATTCTATCCGACCCATCCTATACCGACCAGGCTGTGGTAATGACGTATCCGCTGATTGGCAACTACGGCATGGCAAAGGACGATTATGAAACCAAAACTCCAACCATCGGTGCCCTGATTGTCCGGGAGTACACACCGATCCCCTCCAATTTTCGCAGTGCCAACACCCTGGAAGAGATCATGAAACAATATAACATTCCCGGTATTTCCGGTGTGGATACCCGGATGCTGACCCGTTGGATTCGGAATCAAGGAAGCCGGCGGATATGCATTGCAGATGCAGCATTGCCCACAGATCAATGTCTGGCACTGCTTGCTTCCACTCCGGTTCCGCACGATGCTGTATCCCGGGTCAGCCGGCAATGCATCCAGCAGTCTTTTGTTCCGGATGGCAAGTTCCATGTGGTTGCCGTTGACTGTGGAATGAAAGAAAATATTCTGCGCTGTCTGAATCAGCGCGAATGCAATGTCACCATCGTCCCCTGGAATTGCAGTGCAGAAACTGTTCGCAAACTGCGTCCGGATGGTATATTTCTTTCCAATGGTCCTGGAGACCCGGTAGATGCTGCACCAGTGATTTCTCTGGTTCAGGAATTAAAAGGAAGCGTACCGATCTTTGGTATTTGTCTGGGACATCAGATTCTATCCCTGGCCTACGGCGCCAAAACCTACAAACTGAAGTTTGGTCACCGGGGTGGAAACCATCCCGTGCGGAATCTCCAAACCGGAAAAATCGAAATCACCTCCCAGAACCACTCCTACGCCGTAGATGCTGACAGTCTGGAATCCACTCCTTTGCAAATTACCCATGTGAACATTCTCGACGGTACTGTGGAAGGGGTGGCCTGTCCCCAGGACCAGGCTTTCAGCGTCCAGTACCATCCGGAAAGCGCCCCCGGGCCTCAGGATAGTGCTTACCTGTTCGATCAATTTCTTGCCCTGATGGAGGAACATCGCAATGCCAAAACGAACTGATTTGAGAAAGATATTGGTAATCGGCTCCGGCCCGATTGTGATCGGCCAGGCTGCGGAATTTGATTATGCCGGAACCCAGGCATGTCTTGCATTGAAAGAAGAAGGTTATCAGGTCATTCTGTGCAACTCCAACCCTGCCACCATCATGACCGATACCGCCATTGCCGATAAGGTTTATATGGAACCGCTGACCCTGGAATATTTGGCCAAGATCATTCGTTATGAGCGGCCCGATGCTATTGTTCCCGGTATTGGCGGCCAGACCGGCCTGAATCTGGCCATGCAGCTGGAGAAAAAGGGTGTATTGAAAGAATGCCGTGTGGAATTATTGGGCACCACCAGCGACTCCATTGAACAGGCTGAGGATCGGGAGTTATTCAAGGAGCTTTGCCAGAAGTTGGGGGAACCGGTTCTCCCCTCCTGTATTGCAGAATCCGTTGAAGAGGGTTTGGAAGCTGCCAAAACCATCGGCTACCCTGTGGTTCTGCGTCCTGCCTTCACCCTGGGCGGTACTGGCGGCGGCTTTGCAGACAATGAACAGGAACTTCTGGATCTGCTGAAACAAGGCCTCTCACTGTCGCCGGTTCACCAGGTTCTGATTGAAAAAAGCATCAAAGGATATAAAGAAATTGAATACGAGGTAATGCGCGATCACAATGATACCGCCATTACCATCTGCAATATGGAGAACTTAGACCCCGTTGGTATTCATACCGGCGATTCCATTGTGGTGTGCCCCTCCCAAACCCTGACCAACAAAGAATACCACATGCTCCGTGACAGCGCTTTGAAAATCATTCGGGCCTTAAAAATCGCCGGCGGCTGCAATGTGCAGTTTGCGCTGGACCCCAATTCCTTCCAGTACTATCTGATTGAGGTCAATCCCCGGGTGTCTCGCTCTTCTGCTCTGGCTTCCAAAGCTTCCGGCTATCCTATCGCCCGGGTATCCGCAAAAATTTGCGTGGGTATGAACCTGGATGAGATTCCTTTGGCCAACACACCGGCATCTTTTGAACCGGCTCTGGATTATGTGGTAACCAAAATGCCCCGGTTCCCCTTTGACAAATTTGCCGATGCCAACAACCACCTCAGCACCCAGATGAAAGCCACCGGTGAGGTGATGAGCGTGGGCAGAACGGTGGAAGAAAGCCTGCTGAAGGCTGTTCGTTCTCTGGAAATCGGCGCGTACCACTTGCATCTTCCCAAATTCGACCAGTGGACTCAGAAAACACTGCTGCAGTATATCAAATCAGGGACTGACGACCGGATTTTTGCCATTGCCCAGCTGCTCCGGTTGGGAACCAGCATTTCCGAAATTGCGCAAATCACCATGATTGACCCATTCTTCCTGCAAAAGGTGCAAAATATTGTTGCAGAAGAATCTCGCCTGCAGTGGGAAAAGCATGATTTTTGCTCCCTGTATCACGCAAAGAGAATGGGCTTTTCTGACCGGGCAATTGCCGATTTCTGGAATACAACAGAGCTCTCTGTCTATCAGATGCGAAAAAACGCCGGGATGTTCCCGACTTACAAAATGATTGACACCTGCGCTTCTGAATTTGAAAGCTATGTTCCCTATTTCTATGCTACCTACGAACAGGAAAACGAATCCATTTTGTCCAATAAAAAGAAGATCGTGGTGCTGGGCGCAGGCCCCATCCGCATCGGTCAGGGCGTGGAATTCGACTACTCCACTGTCCATGC
>CALXDU010000047.1 GCA_944387145.1 uncultured Oscillospiraceae bacterium
CCCTGCCAAAGCAGAGACCATCTCCAACAAAATATTCTTTTGTTTTTTCACTGTCTACTTGACAGGGGGCACCTCACTGGCGGGGAATTTTTCTATTGTGTTTTTTCTTTCCAAAAACCACGGGCATCTTTCAGGAAGCTGGCGGTTATGAAAACAATGACCGCACCGATGGGAAATGCGGCGATAATGCTCACCGACTGCAAATTCTGCATGGAGCTTTCGGAAAAGACCAGTCCAATCGGCAGCAGGATCAGCAGGATGCACCACATCAGCTGAATCATCTTGTGCGGTTGAGCGCCGTTTTCCAGTCTGTGATAGCTGTAACTGGCACCAATGAGGGCAATGGCATCAAAGGAAGTGGCGTAAAACGCAATCATGGTCACCAGCAGCAGCCCCAGAACAAAGGGTGCCCAGGGCAAAGTCTGAATCATTTCCATAATCACTCCGTACAGGTCGCCGGACTGAAGGTACTCCGCCAGGAAATCCATTTCCCCGGAGACCTGCTTTCCCAGAGAATAGTTGCCCAGAATCACAAAGCTGATGACGGTAGAGCCAACGCCGAAACCGTATCCTCCCAGGATCGTCTGCCGAATGGTGCGCCCACGGGAGATGGAACCAATGAAAAACGGAGCGGCAATACACCACACCATCCAGTATGCCCAGTAAAAAATTGTCCAGTTCTGAGGAAAGGAGGTACTTCTTTGGGGGTCTGTAAAGGTAGCCAGCTCAAAAAAGTGCTGCACCATGGTACCCAAAGCAGAAAACCCAGTTTCCACAATATACTTTGCCTCTCCTCCAAATACAAGAACAAATCCCAGCAGTGTCAGAAACAAATAGATGCACGTCTTGGCCAGCAGGCCGATTCCCTTGATTCCGTGCAGCAGAGAATAGGTATACACCAGGCAAGTCAGCAGCAAAATCACAATGGTGACAGCATTGCGGTCCCACTGTACACCGAATAAAGTACAGATCACATTGGCCATCAAAGGCGTAGCCAGGCTGAATGTGGTAGCCGTTCCCGCCAGCAGCGCAAAGACTGCCAGCAAGTCGATCAGCCGTCCTGCCACGCCGTCGGTATGCTTTCCCAGTATGGGACGACAGGCTTCCGAGAACTTCTGACGGGATCGGTTCCGGTTATGGAGCATAAAACCAAAAGCCACAGCCAGAACCAGATAAAAGCTCCAGGGAATCAGGCTCCAATGAAAAATGGGATAGACACTGGCCCAGGTCTGCACGCTGCCCAGCTGGGCAATGTGGGGGTCCGCAGCGTAGAGAATCCACTCCGAAAAGGAGTAGAACAGAATATCCGCCGCCAATCCTGCCGTAAACATCATACTGCCCCAGGTGAAAAAGGAATATTGTGGCTTTTCCTCCCGTCCTCCCAGAACGATATCGCCGTATTTGGAAAAGGCAATGTACAGTGACGTCAGAAAGATGCCCAGACCAATCACCAGGTAGTATACCCCCAGGGTGTCTCCCAGGAAAAAGCGTATCTGGCTCAGCACTGCATTGGACTGTTCCGGCATCCGGAAAAATAAAATGCACAATCCAATTACACTGATTAAGGGAACCAAGGTAATCATCCAGTCAATTTCTTTCCATGTGCCCAAAGCCGCATCTTTTTTCTTCATTCCGTCCCTCCCTCTGCCATGCTCCGATAGCTGCTGTCCAGGGCTGCCAATTCGGAAAAGCTGTCAATTTCCCGAATGTCTTCCTCCTGCATTGGGTAAATCCCCAGGGTGTATTCCTCGGGATAGCAGAACATGGCTACATCGTCCCAGTAGATCTGACGGTTTTGTTTTTGGACAAATTCCACCTCCAGGTGGTGTTTGAGTTTGCCCGCGTCTGTTTCGTTCCACCGGGAAACGCTGTATAATTTCCAGCCTTTTTTTCCTCCGGTACGGCTGCAGCCGGTGACGATACCGTCGCACACCGTCATCAGCCATTCCTCCGTCTCTTCCTCGGTCCAAACTGCATTGTACCCGGAACGGGTAAAGCAGGGATTCAGGATGTCGGGATTATAGATCATCTGATCCCCGTCCAGAATCATGGCGTTGGCAAGGTGTTCCCTGGCCACATAGAGAGACGAAATGTTGTTGCAGCTATCATAATAAGGGTTTTCAATCAGTGTCAGCCCGGGATACTGGTTTGGCAAGTGGGAAAACTGCTCTTTCCGATATCCCACCACCACATAAATCTCAAAAATCCCATTCCGGTGCAAGGCATCGATCACAGTATCGATCATTCTGCGGCCGTTGACAGAAATCAGCGGTTTCGGCGTATGAAGAGATACCGGCTGCATTCGCTTTCCCATCCCCGCTGCCATAATGATGGCCCGTTCAACTGTGCTGGTCTGCATTGTCTGCATGCGCTTTCATCCTCTCTGCGGCAAGTTTGTAATACTCTTTGGCATAGCGATATTGTTTCAGGGAATAAGCACCAAATTCCACCCCGAGGTTTCGCTTATATTCGCACCAGTTGCTCCACAGCAGGCCGCATACTGCCATGTAGCAATAGATCTTGGTGCGAATTTCCTCCGGGCATTGGTTTTCAAAGTAAAGATCTATCAGTCGGTCCGTCTCTTCCCGGTCATACATGGCGTACAGGCAGAACATGGCGATATCCACATGGGGGTCCTGCATTCCGGCGTACTCCCAGTCAATTAAGACCACCCGCTCCTCCCCGTTCCCGTCTGAGACAAAGAGGAAGTTATCCGGCACTGCATCGATATGGGTCAAAGTCCATTGGGAAATATGGCTTTCAATGTACGGCTTCAGGGACAATACGTTTTTCTTGGTATTGTCATAATCCCGGTAGACAGAGCCATTTCCATTCCACAGCGATTCGTAAAAATCAATCTGGCCAAACAGGTCAAAGCAATGCTCCACCTGGCAGCGGCTTTCATGGAATCTGCGCAGCAGCTGCATGGCTTTTTTCAGGTCGGACAGGCTATTGGGGTTGCAGACCCGGGCATTTTCCAGATATTCCGTGATTTTATAGCCATTTTCCGGATTCAGATACACCACCGTGTCGCAAAGCTGCTGGTTGGAAATCTTTTGATAAACAGCCGCTTCCTGCCTGCGATTAATCATCCGGTCCGTACCTTCCCCGGGAATGCGCATGATGTACTTTTTTTGCCGGCAGGTAAAAAGGAACGAACGATTGGTCATTCCCTTTTTCAGAACCGTGATATCCACAATTTCCGGATTTTGCACCTTCAGCGCCTGCATAATAGCCCCAATGGCATCGGATTTCAGATGGTTGGAGTCCCCGTCCAGTTCCCGCAGCTGCTCATAGGTATTGATCTCCACCACCGCATCCGAGGCCGCCACTCTGGCCCAAACCGACATTCGGCTTCCTTCATACAACGTTTCTTCCCAGAAAAGGCCGTCATTTCGGCCGTCCTGGCACAGCTGGGTCAAGTTTTTCCGAATTCGTTCAGCGTCCTCCCGCAGCAGGTAGCAAATGCCCAGCATTTCATTTCCGCCAGAGAACCGGGGCACCGTCACCAGTTCCATCTTTCGATTGACCCGCACCGTACTCTCCGGGACAATCCGGTCACTGACCATGTACCAGGAGTACAGGGTATTGGCGCAAAATGGATTTTCCTGACACCACAGGTCACAGGGTACGATAAAGGAATTGCCCAGTTTCTCCCCTACCAAAGCCAGGGAATGGAGGTTATTCTTCCCGACGTATTGGGAATTAACCACCAGGGTAACACCAAACTGGTCAATCAGGTACTCAAACTGTTCCTTCATGAATCCCACAACCACATAGATTTCCCGGATGCCCGCTTCCTGCAGCTGCAAAATCGTGCGCTCAATCAGCCGCTGTCCGTTGACTTCCAGCAGCGCTTTGGGGGTTTCCAAATTGATGGGAACCATGCGCATACCAAATCCAGCCGCCAGAATCACCGCATTTTGGGGTCGGCACCGGCAAAACAGCTCTCGTGCCTGCTCCGTCAGAGCGCCCCAAGAATCCAGGTATCCTGCCTGAGTCAAATCCTTAATGCACCGATTTACCATCCCCAGGGAATGTCCGCTTGCCTGGGCCAGGGCACGCTGGCTGGAAAAAGGCATATGCTTCAGTGCGTTCAGGATATCGTATGCTTGTGTGTTCACGTACTTAATCACCGCCATTTTTGTGAACATAGGAACAGTATAACACATTCCAGGAAAATGGCAAGTATTTTCTCAGAAAGTCGCAAACCCCCGAGAATCTTCTCCCGGGGGTTTAGGCAGCGGATAAATCAACGTTTCTTTCCAGTAAACAACAGGCCACTGGTAATGGCAGTCAACGGCGCAACGGTTACCAGTCCGAAGGAACCTACGATGGTGTGAATAATCTCTGCAGCAACATATTTGTAGTTCAGAATAAATTCCACCGGCGTGCCCTGGGCCATAAACACCATCAGCAGCGCAATGTAGCTTCCGGAGTAAGCCAGCAGCAGCGTGGTCGTGGTGGAGCCGCAGGCTGCTCTTCCCACTGCAAAGCCAGAAAAAATCGCTTCCCGGGCCGAGATATCCGGCCGTTTCTGCACCACCTCATATACTGCCGAGCAGATATCCACCGACAAGTCCATAACCGCACCAGCAGACCCCAGGAAAATGGATGCCACAAAAATCTGGGTCAGGTTCAGGTGCTGGTAACCGGCATAGAGCAGGCTTTCGCTGGACTCCATAACGGCGCCATGGATTTTGAACAGGTCCGTAAACACATATCCCAGAATCGCCGTGACCAAAATGCCAAGAATCGCACCGCCGGATGCTGCAATGCAGCGTCTGTCCCAGCCGTAGATCAGGCTGAGCACCAAAAAAGTCAGAACCGTCACCAACCCCAGGGCAATCCACACCGGGTTATACCCTTTCAGCAGGCAGGGAACCAGAATTTTCCACATCAGCAAAATGGTCACTACGAAAGACAAAATCGCTCTGAGTCCCGTTTTTCCCGCAAACAAAACCAGAAGCAGCAGAAACAGCCCTGCCAGAATCGCCTCTTTGTCCATCCGGTAATGGTCGGTCATGGTCACGGCTGTGATTTCTCCGTCGCTGTGGCTGATGGCCACAAAAGCAATATCTCCTACAGAAAACAGTTTGTCCTGCTCCAAAGAGCCATTGAGCCGGTTAACACCGTCGGTTTCCTGTCCGGCAAACTGTCCTCCCAGAATCCGCAGGCGGCATCGCTGCTCGCCGGAGCGAATCAATCCGGTGTCCACGATATAACTTTCGTCTGTAGCCAGCACTTCTGCCTTCACCCGGTCCGCGTTCTGATAGGTCAGCGCCCCTTCAAATCCGGTAGGCAGCATGATAAGCCCCACAAGCAGAATCAGCGCCAGAACCACCGGCAGCAGTGTGGGATACTTTTCCCGCAAAGATGAAAAATGCATAGTTCCTCCAATGAGAAAGCAAGAGGCGGCATACACCGCCCCTTGTTTTGTTCGAGATTCGTTTGTCGGTTACTGAACATCCAGCATGGCAGCCAGCTTGTTGAAGATATCGGTATTGTCGTAGTAACCGTTGAATTCTTCTGCGCCGCTGCCATCAGCAAAGACCGCTACCGGCAGGCCGGTGTGGGAGTAGCTGGTGAAATCAATGCCGGACTTGTTGTTCAGGATGTGGGTAACGGTGACGCTGAAGGGGTTGTAAGTACCGTAGAGGACATACTGTTCCTGGTCGTACTCAGGAGTTTCCTCGGCAACAGCCAGTTCGTAAGCAGTCCGCAGCCGCTCCACTTCGTACTCAGTCAGCACCAGGCGGTCGCCTTCCTCGCCGGTCATCTTCAGACCGAACAGTTCTTCCACGTCCTTCATAGCGGTTTCAAAGGGGGTCTTGTTCTCCTTATAGGAGGCAACGTACTGCTCGTCGAACTGAGCGTAGGAAATCTGCTGGTTGGTCAGGTTATCCAGGTAAGTATCGTAGTCGGTGCCGGCAAAGCCGATGGTCAGACCGCCGGTTTCGTGGTCGCCGGTGACCAGGATCAGGGTTTCTTCGGGGTGCTCCTTGGCAAAATCCACAGCAACCTGAACGGCGTCCGCCAGAGCCAGGGTATCGGTTACGGTAGCGCCGGCGTCATTGGCGTGGCAGGCCCAGTCAATCTTGCCGCCTTCGCACATCATGAAGAAGCCTCTATCGTTGTCCAGGACCTCAATGCCCTTGGCAACATAGTCAGCCAGTGCCCACTCGCCATCTGCACGGTCCAGTTCGTAGTCCATAGCATCGGAGTCTGCCAAATGCTCGTCAATCAGGATCACCTTTTCGTCAGCAGCAGTAATCTTCTCTGCATCGGCCTGGGTGAAGGTCACCTTGTAACCGGCAGCTTCTGCCAGATCGTACAGGCTCTCCTGGTCACCTTCCGCGCCGTTGACTTTCTTCAGAGCGCCGCCGGCAAAGTACTCAAAGTCGGATTCTACCAGTTCCAGGCCGATTTCATAATAGTCGTTACGGCTGGCCTGATGGGCGTAGAAGGCAGCAGGGGTAGCATGGTTCAGGTTGACGGAGGAAATCACGCCTACCTTCCAATCCTTCTGAGCATGGAGCTTTTCCGCAATGGTCTCGAAGGACTCGGTGCCGGTAACATCCACGTTGATCATGCCGGAGTAAGTTTTCCGACCGGTAGCAATGGAAGTGGCAGTAGAAGCAGAGTCAGGAGCGAAGGAGCAGGAATCATAAGTAACAGCAGAACCGGCAGCCTCAAAATTCATGAAGCACAGCTTTTCGGGGCCGTCCAGCACAGCGCCGCCGCGATTTTCATAGTCCACGCTGGGCAGTGCCTGGGCGTAGTCCTCGTCAGCGATGGCACCCAGGTAGTCAGCAGCTGCCTGGAACTGGGGGTAGCTCATACCGTCGCCGATGAACAGGAACACATACTTGGGTGCATTCTCTGCATCCACCTGGGCCGCAACGCTGCTGGCAGGAACCGTTTCCGGAGTGGTTTCCTGTGTTGCCTTTGTGGTCTCACCGGTCTGGGCAGGCTGTGCGCAAGCAACCAGGCTGATGCAAAGAACAGCAGCAAGTAAAAGTGCGATTGTTTTTTTCATGTTTTTACCTCATTTCCTTTTTGGTCAAATGATCCTTTCGCATGTTGCCAGTGGTTCTGGCCACCGTGCGCTTTTATTGTAATGAGGATATGTAAAATCAGAAATCGCAATCTTGTAAAATAAACCACAGGCTGCCTTTGGGCGGAAGCAAGAAAATTGCGTGTTCTTACAGCTTGTCATGCGCTGTAAGAACACGCATATTTTCATCTATTGGACACTTTTCAATCTATGCCGTTTGGTCAACCGCATTACGGTATTCCTTCTCAATTTCCGCGCTTACCACATCCGGGTCCAGGGATACGATGGACTCTGTCACGGTGTAGGCATTGTCCTGGTTCGGATTGAACTGGTAGACAACTTTTAGGAACTTTCCGTCCTCGTCAAAATAATAATCCGCAAAGTAATAATCTGCCTCATCTTCCGTATCCTGGAATTTCTTGTTGATGCGGTATTTGTAGCAGACGCCTTCTTCCGTTTCCACGGTATCCACATAGGTGACATGCGCCTTTACCCATACAAATCTTGCCAGACGGGGTTTATCGACAGTGTCCAATGTCTCGGTCTGCGTCCACTGGATATCTCCTGGCTCTGTCCAATGGCCCTCATTGGTGAAGCAGGCATCCCCATATACCAGGCATGCTTGCCGGCTGTAAAATTCCCCGTCTCTGGTTTCCTCACCGTTCACCAGCATCCGGCGAATCCCAAGATAAGTATCATCATGCCAAAGGTAGTCGGTGGTATAGCCGCTGGTGTTGGCTCCTTTTGCATACTGTTCTTCCACCATAATCTGGTAGCTGGCATCGTTCTGCACTGCGTCGTATACATCCCGTACTGCCTGGAGGGCAATATTCTCCGCAGTAGGCGCCTGGGCTTGCTGGGGCACTTCCGCTTCCGGAAGGTCTACAGAATGAATAAGATCAAGCCCCTCACTATGCTCCAACTGAAGCATATCATACCAAATATCATAGACCTTGTCCCCAACCACCCGGAAATAATGGTAGCGCTCTACCGCGGGTTCCTCTCCTTGGGGGACATCGCTGGCAAACTGGGCAGCCCATCCTCCACCAGAGCCGGTTATCCCTCCGGAGTAAACCAGACTGCTGTCGCCGAAATCAGAGATTCCTGCCTTCTCCAGCCAGAGAAACACGGTATCCTCCGGATCGTACAGTTCCATGGGCACAGCATACGCATCTGCGCCGCCTACGATAGCATCCTTTCGGACAAAGAAAATGCCGCCATCTTCGTTGAAGATTCGGGAATATCCTGAAGGAAGTGCCGAAATTTCCACATCACCAATAGGAAGCTTCTCCCCAGCCGACGGCCCTGCTGTTTCCGAAAGTTCGCCAATCTGTACCGATTGCAAAATCTGCGTCTGCAAGTCCTGACTGAAACGGTTGTTATACAGCCACAAGTCATAGACATTGTTTCCATCGACGAAGAAATAGTGGGTCACTTCGTTGTCCAGGGCATAGGCACCGTTTTCATCCCGTATAACCTTTCCTTCTTCATCATAATTCAGTGGTATATCCGGGAAATAGGTCATCTCCCAATCACCGTACAAGGAACTTCCTCCTATGTATGCCATAGAAGGGTCAGCAGCTTCCGGAACGCCGATGGATTTCTCCCACTCCTCATCATAGTTTCCAGAATCTTCCTCCTGGTGCCGCAGCGCAAGACCGCCAACTACCTCGTCCCCGGAATAGAAGGTATATTCCTTAATCACCATGCTGCCATCGAATTTATCAGATTTTTGCGATGTAATTCCTTTGGGCAGCACCAGTTTGAGATCGGCGCAGGTAACCATCTCGATATCCAGACTAACGATTGTCCCCTGCACAGTTTCGTTGTCATCAATGGTGGTTTCCGCAGGGGTAGTTTCTGCAACGGTAGTTTCCGTTTTGGGGTTTACCGCACATGCAACCAGTACAATCACGCACACTGCAATGCAGATTGCACTGGCCAAAATGGTGGGCTTTTTCCACCTTGCCATATTCAGCACACGACCTTTCGTATCTCCCTCGCCAAAGGCCAGGGGCGTACCGGCGATGATGGTGCGATGGGCAGCCAGCCGGAGCAAAGCAGCGGAATAATCCGCCCGAATCTCCGGCCCCAGTTTGCGCAGCACCGCTTCATCGCAGCTCATCTCCATATCCTTACCGGCGCACAGAAATGCCAGCCACACCAGCGGATTAAACCAATGAATGCACAATGCTCCATAGGCCAGCAGCTTGAAAATGTGATCTCCCCGGCGGATGTGGTGCCGCTCATGGGCCAGTATGTAGGGCCGCTGGGTGATGGGAATAGATGTTGGCAGATAGATTTTTGGAAACAGCACCCCCACAACAAAGGGCATGTCCAGGTCATCTGTCATATACACGTTTCCGTTAAGCGGGCTGGAAACAATTAACTGCTTTCGCAGCCGGACATATTGCCCCACGGCGCACAAAACCATTACGCAGCAGCCTGCCGCCCAAACCCAAAAAGCAATGGCGTACCCATCCACCTGCTTGGGCACTTCGGTTTCTGCAACAACAGGTGGCTCGTCCGGCAGATTCTGGGCTATCTCCTGGGAAACCGTCGCAACCGTATCCCGTTCGTAAGGGACAAAGGCCACCGTATTCGTCCGTTCCGATGTGGTAGTAACCTCCGGTTCCAACCAGTCAAGCAACGAAACCGGGCCGGAAAAGGAGACTGGGCACAGCAGCCGGAACAGCACCACTGACCAAAGGACATAGGCGTAAATCTTTGGTAAGCGTTTCATCAGGAGCCGAATGAGCAAAACCGCTGCAATCACAATGCTGCCGGTCATGCTCATGTTCAAAATGTTGGAAAAGAATTCCGCCATGGAATCACCCCCTCATAGCGTCAATGACCTTCTGAAGTTCATCGATTTCCGCATCCGACAGCTTCTTGGCGCTGCCGAAAGCCGCCAGGAAGGCAGGAAGAGAACCATGGAAGGTTTCCTCCACAAAGATCTGGCTTTGCTTTGCGTAGAACTCTTCCCGACTTACCAACGATGTGACGGTTCCGCCATTGTTCTGGAACAGTCCCCGGTCGCAAAGCCGTTTCAAAACCGTGTATGTGGTTGTGCGTTTCCAGCTAAGGCGCTCCTCCGCCAGCCGGGACAGATGGCCGGAGGAAATCGGCTCGTTCTTCCAAATCAAATCCGCAAAGACAGATTCCAGTTCTCCCATTCGATATTCCGCCATATTGGCACCTCCTAAATTCTACATCTTGTAGACACCTTTATTCTACACCATGTAGAATTATTTGTCAATAGAATTCAGGAATTTTTCTCTGAATTCCGTATCATACAAAAATAAAGATTGCCAAGAATCCCATGAACGGTTTCTTGGCAATCTCACTTTTTGATTTGGTTATTTTCCGTGCAAATTGAAGGCAATGAATATACGGAGCTTTCTATCAGTGGTTTCCGTTCCGGGACGCTCCATCCCCATCTTGGAAGCCGATTTTTTCAAAATACAGCTGCACGCTGGGATAGTCCCCCAGCAGGATAGGCAAGGTATAGCCGCCGTACATCAGTGCCGCACCGGAGTAGACCATGCCGCTGCCTTCTTCCCGGTACATGCCTTCCGGGTCCAGGCCCTTCAGGGTAACGTGGATGGGATACGGATTGGCCTTCGGAGCCGTCACAACCAGATTCAGCAGTGCCTGGGTGCCGTCTTTGGCGGCAAACTGCCAGGCAGTGAAGTAGTCATCCCGCAGCGGATTGGTCAGGCGGTAGTAATTTCCATGGAAAATCAGGCTCTGCCACCGTTTGTACTTCGGAATCTGCCGCCGGATTTCTTCCTTTTCTTCCGCACTCAGCAGCTGCAAATCCAGCTCATATCCAAAGGTGCCGGACATGGCTACCACCGCCCGGGTGTTCAGCGGTGTTTTTCTGCCGGTCTGGTGATTGGGCGAAGCGGAGACATGGCTGCCCACGCTGCGAATGGGATAGCCGAAGGAGGTGCCATACTGAATTTTCAGCCGCTCAATGGGGTCGGTATCATCGCTGCACCAAATCTGGGGGAAATAATACAGCATTCCGGCGTCAAAGCGTCCGCCGCCGCCGCTGCATCCTTCAAACAGCACCTGAGGAAATTCCTGGGTCAGCCGTTCCAGCAGGTCGTAAAGTCCCAGCATGTACCGGTGGAACACCTCTCCCTGCCGCTGAGGCGGCAGTTCCCGGCTGAACACGTCAGTCAGATGCCGGTTCATATCCCACTTGACATAGGCAATGGCATTGCTGCGCAGCAGCTGAGAGAAGGTGACATACAGATAGTCCACCACATCCTTCCGGCTCAGGTCCAGAACCAGCTGGCCTCTGCCCACCGTGGGATTGCGTCCCGGCACGGTCAAGGCCCAATCCGGGTGCTGGCGGTAAAGCAGGGAATTTTGAGATACCATTTCCGGTTCAACCCAAATACCGAACTTCAGCCCCATTTTCCGAACCCGATCAATCAGCCGGGGCAAAGTGCAGCCCAGCTTTTGTTCATTGACAAACCAATCTCCCAGTCCGGAGGTATCGTCATCCCGCTGGCCAAACCATCCATCATCCAGCACCAGCATCTCCACGCCCAAATTTCTGGCCTGTCGGGCGATGCCGCAAAGGGTGTCTGCATTGAAATCAAAGTAGGTGGCTTCCCAGTTATTGATGAGCACCGGGCGGCTGCCGTCTTTATACAGCCCCCGGCAGATATTCTCCGCCACAAAGTCCTGGTAGCACTGAGAAAGGGCCGTCAGTCCCCGGTCGGTGTAGCTCAGCAGCAATTCCGGCGTATAAAAGCTCTCCCCAGGCTCCAAATGCCAGCAAAATTGCTCATCGCTGATACCGGCAACCAGACGGGTGCTCTGCATCTGGCTGCACTCTGCCTCTATCTTGAAATTTCCGGAGTATACCAGCATCGCGCCATAGCACGAGCCATTGTCTTCGCTGGTTTCCGGTGCTGCCAGAATAGCGAAAGGATTATGCTGGTGGCTGCTGGCGCCCCGGCCGGAGGAAATGCTCACAGCGGCATGGGGAACCGGCATCCGCTCCGGCATCCGTTCCATACAGTGGCGGCCCTGGAAATGAATCAAATCCCAGGTCCCGAAGGGCAGATCCAGGCAGGCGGAAGCTGCCTTATACAGCTGGATGGGCTGTTTGCCACAGTTTTTTACCACCGCGCTGCGGGTAATCATGTCCTGCTCCGGGAAAACGCCGTAATACAGCAACACAATCACATCGGATACGTCATCTTTCAGGTCAATGCGCAGGGTCTGACATTGACCGCCGTTGTCATAGGACGCCGGCAGGCCGGGGATGCGGTACTTCCCTTCCCGCAGCGAATGGCCCACATACCGCAAATCCGCACTGAAGCTTCCGTCGCCATTGGTCAGGCGGATGCATCCCGGGCGAAAATCCCCGATGCCGCAGCCGCTGTACTCCATGCTCCGGGTATCCAAAGAAAAGTCCCGCTGTGTTCGCAGTTCGTAGGGGTTGGGAGAAAATCCACAGTCAGAATAATACTCCCGATAGCGCATATCGAAGGAGCCGATTTTTCTGCCATAGTAGATATGACGCAGAAAGCCATGGCTGTCTGCCACCATCTGATAGGTGGTGTGTTTGGTGTTCAGAGAGAACAAGCGTTTCTTGTTGTCGATTTCAATGCACATACAAAAGAGCTCCTTCTATCGCAAACGCGGTGCCCAGCAGGATGCGCCGGGCGCCGCAGATCGCAGATTATTTGCCGCCGGTCATGGCAATGCCTTCGATGAACTGCTTCTGGAACAGCAGATACAGAATCACCATGGGGATCATCGCCAGCAGGCTGCCAGCCATCAGAACCGGGAAGTTGGTGGTGTACTGACCATTCAGGGTGGAAAGGCCAGCGGACAGGGTCATCATATTCAGATCCGTATTACAGATCAGAGGCCACATCAGATCCGCATAAGCAAACACAGCGGTGAAAATCGCCAGAGCTGCCATGCTGGACTTGGTCAGAGGCAGCAGGACCTTGGTAAAGGTCTGCCATTTGGTGCACCCGTCCAGGTATGCCGCTTCCGCCAGCTCATCCGGAAGTCCCAGATAGGCCTGCCGAAGGAAGAAGGTACCGAAAGCACTGACCAGGCCCGGGAATACCAGGGCGAAAATGGAATTGGTCATGCCCATATCCGCCAGCATCTGATACTGGGGGATAATGAAGATCTGGCTGGGCAGCATCATCTGCATCAGAACCAGAGCAAACAGCAGATTCTTGCCGGGGAATTCCAGCTTGGCAAAGGCGTAGCCGGCCATAGAGCTGAAAACCACAGCGCAAATCACCCGGAACAGAATCAGAAGCAGGGTATTCAGGTACAGGTTCCAGAAAGGCAGGCTTTCCAGTGCTTTTGTAAAATTGTCAAAATTCCAGTTGGTCGGGAAAATCTGAGGCGGAATCGCCATGGACTCAGCCTGGGTTTTGAAACTGGTCAAAAACATCCAGACGAAGGGGAAAATCATGGTAATGCTGCCCGCAATCAGCGCCGCATAGGTCAGCGCCATAGTCATTTTACGATTGGTACTGAGATTGTTTTTCATGGCTTACACCTCATAGTTGACCCATTTCTTCTGACCGATGAACTGCACGATGGTGACAATGCCGATCAGCAGAACCGTCCAGATGACAATGGCAGATGCGTAGCCCTTATTGCCGGCGATGAAGCTTTCCCGATAGAATAGGTACATCAGGCTCTGGGCACTGGTGAGGGCGGGGTTGGTCTGCTCCACCATCATGTAAATCAGATCGTAAACTTTCAGCGAGGCCATCAGCCGCATGATCAGAACCACGAACAGCGTGGGAGAAACCATAGGCAGGGTAATGTGGAAGAACTGCTTGATTTTGGAAGCGCCGTCCAGATCCGCAGCCTCGTACAGGGATTTGGAAATATTCTGAATACCAGCCAGCAGCAAAACCGCATCGTAGCCGATGGCGCTCCAGATGGCAACCACAGAGCAGGTTACCAGCACCACATTGGAGTCGGTCAGCCAGCGGACATTCATGCCCAGAAGGGTATTGATAATACCGTACTCGGTGTTGAAAATCCATTTCCAAACCATGGCAACCGCCGCCGGAGCCACAACCATAGGCAGGAAATAAATGGCGCGGAACACAGTTTTGCCCTTAATCTTGGCGTTGAGCAGCACCGCCACAATCAGGGACAGGAACACACCGATGGGCACTGTCAGAATACAGAAGTATACCGAGTTCCAGGTAGCTTTCCAGAACTCCGGAGTCTGGAACATTTCGATGTAGTTATCCAGGCCGCAGAACTCATAGGCGCCGAAGGCTTTGCTCTGGGAGAAGCTCATGTAAATGGTCTGGAAAAAGGGAATGATGTTCAGAATCAGCAATCCAATGATGGTTGGCGCCACCAT
Organism: uncultured Oscillospiraceae bacterium; assembly: GCA_944387145.1. Lineage (GTDB taxonomy): Bacteria > Bacillota > Clostridia > Oscillospirales > Oscillospiraceae > Faecousia. The sequence goes on from CALXDU010000047.1 coordinate 14,439, forward strand.
GGACGTTCCCCAGACGCTGCCGCTGCGGGCAAGTTTCGATTTTTTATGCATCCTCTATTCCTCCCGTCGATGAAGGCGCTCAGGATGCGCTGGCTTCATCCACAATGGTCTGCATGTTGGCAAGGCCGGTTTCCAGGTCCACCTGACCGGAGTAAATCTTCAGCAGTTCATCGCTGACCTTGCTCTTCCACTCAGGGCGGGAAGCGTTGTTCACGCTCTGGATGCTGTAGTCAAACATATCGATGAAGCACTGGACATCAATGGGATAGTCCTTAAAGCAGCCAACCCAGGTGTCTTCCAAGCCCTGGTAGGCGGGGATTGCAGCGCCGCTTTCGCCCTGGATTCTCTGGCCTTCCTCACTGCCGAAGAACTTCAGCACATCCTTGACCACTTCCAGGTTGGGATTGTTGGCACCGGTAGCGTAGCACAGGCCGTTGGAAATGGTGGCCCGGCCGTCACCGCTGGCAGGGTTGGGACACTTGGGGAGAACAGCAACATCCCACTTACCTACCATATCGGGGTAGTTCTGCAATTCAGGCAGAATATTCCAGTTGCCCTCCAGGAACATGGCGCCCTTTTCGGAGAAGAAGGCGGTACCGGGAGCGGTTTCGGCAAAGTAGTTCTGGTCAGGGCACCAGTCGTTGCTCTGCAGGCCAATGTAGAACTTCATGGCTTCCATGGTTGCGGGCTGTGTGAAACCAGCCTGGGTCTTGTCCTCGTTGAGGATATAGCCGCCAGCCTGGTAGACAAAGTTCCAGTAGCCCAGCTGCTCATCGGCATAGGCCATGTAGCCGTATTTGCCGGTGGCTTCATAGATTTTTTCGGAAGCGGAAACCAGATCGTCCCAGGTCCAGTCCTCGGTGGGGTAAGCCACACCGGCAGCGTCAAACATTTCCTTGTTATAAACCAGGCCTACGGTATCCTTGTCCTTGGGCACACCGTAGTAGGTGCCGTCAGAGCCGCTGACGTTGGCCAGGGAGATTTCCGAGAACTTGTCTGCCTCAATAATATCGGTGCAATCTGCCAGCATGCCGTTGTCGGCGTACTTCAGCAGTTCATTGGTATGCATCCAGAAGATGTCAGGCAGTTTTCCGCTGGTGGCAGCAGCTTCCAGCTTGGTCCAGTATTCGTTCCAGCTGGTCACCTGAACTTCGATGGTAACATTGGAGTTCTGTTCGGTATAAGCAGCGCAGATGGCTTCCATACCCTCTTTCTGGGCCACGTCCCAGATCTGGAAAGTCAGGTTTACTTTGCCGTCGGAGGAGGCGCCGGAATTTCCGCAGCCGGCCAAGCTGACGATCAAAAGCATGGCGATCAAAACGGCCACAATTCGTTTACTCACTTGCATGTTCAGTCTCCTTTTGTGTTGGTTTGGGGTGTAGGTGGGAAGGCATACAGCTGCATGAAATAGGGTCGGTACGAGTTTCGGCATCTTTCACGAAATCCTGCCTGCGGAATTGTGCATAGTGCACATTACACAATTTCCTTGCTCGTTTTGTGCCATTATTATACATTTTGACCAGTCTTTTCGGAATGCCACAATGCAAGATTTTATATTCCAATTTATAGGTTAATGCTTGATTTTTACAAAGTCATGTCGCATAATGGTATATATAATAGGAAGGGGATTTTTTATGCCCAGTTCGGTAATTACGCCCAACAAGCTGAAATTTCATGTATTCCGGGACGAACGGTTTATTGACCTGAATTTGTACCAATTTGGCTGGGAACGGACTGCGCCGCTGCATTCCTACGGCCCCCATGTCCGAAATCATTACCTGTTCCATTATGTCATTTCCGGAAAAGGAACGCTGTTTGCCAATGAGCAGGTGTATCAGATTACCGCCGGTCACGGCTTTCTGGTGGTTCCCGGTCAGATCACCACCTATCGGGCCGATGCCCAGGACCCCTGGGAGTATGCCTGGATTGAGTTTGACGGTCTGCGGGCAAAGGAAAGTCTGCGTCTGTCCGGCATCAGCGGCAGCCAGCCTGTGTACACCACTGCTAACCGAGATGCCGGTCAGAAGCTTCTGGATCAGCTGATGTATATTGTCAACAACGGCAGCGCTGATCCGGTGCATCTGATTGGCCATGGTTTTCTCTTCCTTTCCCAGCTGGCGGAATCCTCTGCATACAGACAAAACCGCAACGTCCGGCGGCTGCGGGATTTTTACATCAAGGAAGCCCTCACCTTTATCGAAGAAAACTACCAGCGGGATGTTTCCATTGAAGAAATCGCCACTTTCTGCGGCCTGAACCGGAGCTATTTCGGCAAGGTCTTTCGGGAAACCATGGGTGAAAGCCCCCAGGCTTTCCTGCTGCACTACCGGATGGCCCGGGCTGCCCAGCTGCTGAAGGAAACAAATCTGTCGGTAGGAGAAATCGGCAATCAGGTAAGCTATGACAACCAGCTCCATTTCTCCCGGGCCTTCAAAAACGTTCACGGCGCTTCCCCCCGGGAATACCGCCAGACCCATATTTTGGAGCCCTCTGCCCGGGAGTAATGGAAGTGATACTGTGGAGAACCATCTGTGACCTTTCTTTGAAAAAGCAACGCAAAAGCACCTGCATTCCATTTTGAACTGCACCCCATTTGTTAGACAGTATGATATACTATCTAACAGATGGGGTGATTTATTATGCCAAAGGAAATACCAAATAAAAGATATACGCCAGAATTCAAGAAAATGGTCATGGAAGACAAGATTCTGTCCCTGTACGCCTGCGGCATGAGCCAGCGGGACATTGCGGAGCAGATCAAGAGCCTGT
>CALXDU010000048.1 GCA_944387145.1 uncultured Oscillospiraceae bacterium
ATTTATTACTCAAGAATTTTCGTTGGCTGTTTTTTCGCTTACGCTTAAACAATCCATTATAATTGTCCAAGGTGTTTCTTGTTCGTCTTTGCGTTATTCAATTTACAAGGTACAGAACCGTTCGTTTTGGGTTTTGTTATCGCCCGTAGCGAACTTTTATATCTTAGCACACCTTTCGAAGTTTGTCAAGAACTTTTTTCAAGTTTTTTCAAGTTTTTTCAAATTTCGTTTTCGCTGTGCTCTTTCGTTGCCCTCTCGAGCAACTTTTATATCTTAGCACATCTTTCAGAGTTTGTCAAGAACTTTTTTCGCGTTCTTTCAAACTTTTCTGTTGTGCTTTTCGCTGTCCTCCGGTCATTCGCGGCCCTCATCAGACAGCTTGCGTAGTATATCACCCCATTTCCCTTTTGTCAAGCACTTTTTTACAAATTTTGCACTTTCCTTTTGTGTATTTTGTCAGCAGACATTTGGTCTCTTTTGGAATACATTTCCATCAATCCCGGCTGGAAAGACCGCTGCTGATCTCACTTAATGCATCCGCCGCATCGTAGCTGGTTTCTTCCTTCTGTGCCAGATCTCCCAGGCTTACCATACCGCACAGCTTCCCGTTTTCCACCACCGGCAGCCGCCGCACCTGCTCTCTGCCCATCAGTCCCGCTGCCATGGCGGTATCCATATCCGGCCGGGCAGAGATAATATTCTGGCTCATAATCTCCCGGATGGGTGTGGTTGCCGGGGAGCGCCCGGATGCCAGGCACCGGGTCACAATGTCCCGGTCCGTAATCAGGCCGCACAGGTGGCCGTCACCGCCGCAGACCGGGAGTGCCCCGATATTATACCGGGTCAGGGTTCTGGCCGCCACCGCCACAGATTCGTCCGGATGAATCCGGATCACCGGGTTCGTCATCACATCTCGCAGTTTCATGTCCATGCCTCCTTCTGAAGCGGAGTATAGACCCGGTTTTGGAAAATTATACCTACACACAAAAACCGCCCCGGAGAATCCTCTCCGGGGCGGCATGGCAATTCTATTATATATAGAAGAATTACTCCCGAATCAGCAGTTCGGCAATCTGGATGGCATTGGTGGCAGCGCCCTTACGGACCTGGTCGCCGCAGCACCACAGGCACAGACCGTTGTCATCGGTCAGGTCAGGACGAATCCGGCCCACAAAGACGATATCCTGGTCGGAAGTCTCCAGGGGCATGGGGTAGCGCTTGTTGGCCAGGTCATCCACCAGCTTGCAGCCGGGAGCCTTGGCAATCACTTCCCGGGCCTGCTCCACGGTCACCGGCACGTCAAAGTGGCAGCTGACGGAAATGGAGTGGCTGCGGACCACGGGAACACGGACGCAGGTGCAGCTGACCTTCAGTTCCGGCAGGTGCATGATCTTCCGGCCTTCGTTCTGCATCTTCATTTCTTCGCTGGTATAGCCTTCAAACTGCTCGCCGCCGATCTGGGGGATCAGGTTGTAGGCAATCTGGTGAGAGAACACCTTGGGCTCATAGGTCTTGCCTTCCCGGAGGGCTTCCACCTCGTTCATCAGTTCGATGGGGCCGCCGGCACCGGCGCCGGACACCGCCTGGTAAGTAGAAGCGGTCATGGTGCGGATGGGGGCGATGGAATTCAGGGCATTGACAGCGGTGACGGTGATGATGGTGGAGCAGTTGGGGTTGGAGATAATGCCCTTGTGGTTCTTCACATCCTCGGGGTTTACCTCGGGCACGATCAGGGGCACATTGGGGTCCAGACGGAAAGCGGAAGAGTTATCCACAAACACAGCACCGGCCTTGACAATGGCGGGAGCGAACTGCTTGGCGATATCATTCTCGGCAGCACCCAGGACGATGTCCACACCTTCAAAGGCGCTGTCGCAGGCTTCCTGGATGGTCACATCCTGACCGGCAAACTTCACGGTCTTGCCGGCGCTGCGCTTGGATGCCAGGGGCACCAGCTTGCCCACAGGGAAATTGCGCTCCTGGAGAATTTTAATCATTTCCTGTCCCACGGCACCGGTGGCACCCAGGACGGCTACGGTATAAGTTTTCATAGTACAGACCTCCTATAAAATAAGGATGGAATTATTTCGTCACGAAGCTGTTGTACAGCACCCGGATGGCTTCCTTGAAATCCTTGTTGTCCACGCCGAAGATGATGTTCAATTCGTCGGGGCCCTGGTTAATCATTCGGATATTGATGCCGGATTCACCCAGAGCGGCAAAGATCTTACCGGAAATACCGGGACGGAAGGCCATTTTCCGGCCTACGGCAGCAACCACTGCAATCTGGTGGTGGACATCCAGGGTGTCCGGCTCCGCCTCTTTCTGAATCTCTGCCATAATGGTATACAGGTCCTTCTCCACTGCGGAGGTAGGAAGCACCACGGAAACATTGTCAATGCCGTTGGGCACATAGTCTACGCTGATGTTGTGCCGCTCCAGCACGGTAAGCACCCGGCGCAGGACACCAACCTGGTTGGACATGCCCCGCTTGGACAGGGAGATGATGGAGAAGTCCTTCTTGCCGGTGATGCCGGTGATGAACCGCTCCGGATCATGGTCGCCTTCAAAGGATGCCTGAATCATGGTGCCGGGGGCATCGGGGTCGTTGGTGTTGCGGATGTTCACCGGGATATTCTTTTCCCGCACCGGGAAAATGGAATCTTCGTGGAGCACCTGGGCGCCGGAATAGCTCAGCTCCCGCAGCTCGTCATAGGTCACTTCGGGAATGGCCTGGGGATCATCCACAATCCGGGGGTCTGCCATAAGGATACCGGAAACATCGGTCCAGTTTTCGTACACGTCTGCATCCAGAGCTGCTGCCGCCAGGGAGCCGGTGATATCACTGCCGCCCCGGGAGAAAGTGCGGATGGTTCCGTCGGGCATGGAGCCGTAGAAACCGGGAATCACCGCACCGTAGCCTTCCAGCACATGGAAACGCAGAGCGGCATAGGTTTCTTCCTGATTCACGGTGCCATCCAGGTTGAATTTCACCCAGTCGGCAGCGTCCACAAACTGGAAGCCCAGGTAGGCCGCCATCAGCTTGGCGGAGAAATATTCGCCCCGGCTGACCAGCTCATCCCGGGTGACGGATTTGGCGTCCAGCCGCTTCTTCAGTTCCAGAAACTCCGGTTCCAGCTGCAGATTCAGCCCCAGCTCATCCCGGATATCCAGGTAGCGGGAGGCGATCATATCAAAGATAGCGCTGCAATCCACACCATATTCCACATGGGCGTGGCACAGGTACAGCAGGTCCGTCAGCTTATGGTCACCGCTGAAACGCTTGCCTGCAGCAGATACAATGACGACTTTGCGCTCCGGGTCGGCCATCAGAATGTCCCGCACCTTGCGGTACTGACCGGCATCGGCCATGGAGGAGCCGCCGAATTTGACAACTTTCATGCTTTCTTATTCCTCTCTTACAATGGGGTTATTCCCAAATCGCCGCCAGGAAGGCGCCGGGGTTTTCCTTATACCAATTGTGCATCTGGGAAACGCTGACAGGAGCGGTAATCACCGCGCTGCCCCAGGTTTCTTCCACTGCACCATTCCAGGGCCCGCGGACATAGTAGCGCATGGCGGCGCTGTTGTCCGCAGTCACGGTTTCGCCATAGGGGGCATAGAAACCCTTGCCGGACAGGACATCCACCAGATCCTCGACTACATTATATGCGGTGGGATACCGGCCTGCACCCTGACCGTAGAAACTCATCCGGTCGGAGGTTTCGCCGATGAAGGTAATCAGGTTGTAGTTCAGGGGCACCGCAGATTCCGGGGTACCCTGGGAAACCAGAGTAGGCTGGACATACACGCTGTAGCCCTTTTCGGTACGTTTGCCGGTGGAGATCAGCTTGCACACCAGACCGTGAGAAGTAAAGTTTGCCACGTCCTCCGCCTGGATATTGCCGATGCCCGCCACGGGAACGGTTTCCTTATCCATGGAAACGCCGAAGGCAATGTTGGAAGACAGAATCACCTTATGCCAGGTATCGATGCCGTCTACGTCCGTTGCCGGGTTGGCCTCGGCGTAGCCCAACTTCTGAGCCTGCTTCAAAGCATCGCTGTAGTCCAGGCCAAAGCGGGTCATGTTGTCCAGGATGTAGTTGCAGGTGCCGTTCATAATGCCGCCAACTTCCTGAATGTTCTGCACCCGGCGGCTGCGCTCCAACTCGCTGAGCCAGCCGATGCCGCCACCCACTGCTGCGGTGCAGCGGAATTTCACGCCCATTTTCTCCGCCAGGGGAATCAGGTCGTCATAGTAGGTGCACACCAGCGCCTTGTTGGAAGTGACCACGTTTTTGCCTGCCTCCAGAGCGGCTCGGACAAAAGAGTAAGAAGGACGCAGACCACCCATGGCTTCCACCACGGTATCAATGGTGTCGTCCTTCAGAATTTCACCAAAGTCCTTCACCGCCTGGGCATCGGGCAGGGTAATATCTTCCAGGCACAGTACCTTGGTCACATGCATGTCCTTTCGGGAATTGGCAATCTCGTAGACACCCCGGCCGACCACGCCGAAGCCCAGCAATCCGATGTTCATAATGCATCCTCCGTAAATCCAAAAATAAAAACAGATGTGTCCAGCTCGAAAACACTTGCTTTTTTACGAAAAACAGTATATCATATACCTGCTCAAATTTCAATTACACCAAAAAGCCAAGGATTCGCCTTGAATTTTCGTCTTTTTGTGCAATTAGTAAAAAGAAAACAATTCAGGAGGCCGTTATGTTATACCATTCCACCCGCAGCGAAAACCACCGCGCAGACAGCGCCCAGGCCGTTCTGGAAGGTCTGGCCCCCGACGGGGGACTGTACATGCCCCAATCCATCCCCGGCTTTGACTGGAAAGCCTGCCTCAATGGCTCCAGCCAGGACATGGCCACCCAGATTCTGTCGGCTCTGCTGCCGGACATTCCGGATATGAAAACCCTGGTAAACCGGGCTTATACCGGCAAATTCGAAACCGAAGACCTGACCCCCACCGTATCCGTCGGCCCCTTCCAGGTGCTGGAACTGTTCCGTGGCCCTACCTCTGCCTTTAAGGATGTGGCTCTGTCCATGCTGCCCCAGCTGCTCACTGCCGCCAAGGATGTGAAGGGTGTGAAAGAGGATATTCTGATTCTCACCGCCACCTCCGGCGATACCGGTAAAGCCGCTCTGGAGGGCTTCCACGACGTGCCGGGCATCCGGATTTGTGTATTTTACCCAGAGGGGGGCGTGTCTCAGGTTCAGCGGGCCCAGATGGTGACCCAGGAGGGCAGCAACGTAACAGTGTGCGCCGTTCGGGGAAATTTTGACGACGCCCAGACCGGAGTGAAGAACATCTTCGCCGCCTGCCAGGGAAAAGACCTGCCCTATCGCCTGTCCTCTGCCAACTCCATCAACATCGGACGGCTGGCGCCCCAGATCATGTACTATTTCCGCTCCTACCGGGATCTTCTGGATGCCGGGGTGATACAGCTGGGCCAGGAAGTGAACTTCTCCGTCCCCACCGGCAATTTCGGCGATATTCTGGCCGGATACCTGGCAAAGCTGCTGGGTCTGCCTGTGGGGCGGCTGATCTGCGCCTCCAACGCCAACAACGTGCTGACGGACTTCATCCGCACCGGCACCTATAACCGGCTGCGCCCCCTGCTGAAAACCACCTCCCCGTCCATGGACATTCTGGTTTCCTCCAACTTAGAGCGCCTTCTGTACCTGCTGTCCGGGGATGCATCCTTAGTGTCCGACCTGATGAAGCAGCTGAACCAGGAAGGGTCTTACACCGTTCCTGCCCCGCTGCTGGAGAAAATCCAGTCTCTGTTCTGGGCCGCCTACTGCGACGATGCCCGGGCAGAGGAAATCATGGGCCGGGTGTACCGGGAGTTCGGCTATCTGTGCGATCCCCACACCGCTTCCGGCTGGGCCGCCGCAGAAGATTATGGAAAGGAAACCGGCGACAACCGCCCCATGGTGGTGCTGTCCACCGCCTCCCCCTACAAGTTCCCGGCGGCTGTGCTGAAAGCCATCGGCGGCGACTTAAGCGGCAGCGAATTTGACCAGATGAAGCGCCTGGAAACCCTCACCGGCGTTCCCACCCCCAAGAACCTGTCCAGCCTGGAAGGCAAGCCGGAAAAGCACACCGGAGTCATCAACAAAGAGGATATGCTCTCTTTCGTGCTGAATCTGTAAAAACCAACGGAGAAACCAAAGAATATGAAACGAGTTACCATCCGCGTACCCGCTACCACCGCAAACTTAGGTCCCGGCTTTGACGCCTTCGGCTGCGCCCTGAGCCTGTACACCGACGTTACCTTTGAAGAGACGCAGGCCGGTCTGGAAATCACCGGCTGCGACGAAGAATTCACCGGCCCGGACAACCTGGCCTACACCTCCTACTGTGCCGTACTGAACACCATGAGCGAGGAAGTCCGGGGCGTGAAAATCCACATCGATGCCCACATCCCCATCTGCCGGGGCCTCGGCTCCTCCGCCGCTTTGCTGGTAGCCGGAGCCATGGGCGCCAACGTGCTGCGGGGCAACAAGCTCTCTACCCAGGGTCTTCTGAACATCACCAACGCCATGGAAGGCCACCCGGACAACCTGGCCCCAGCCTTTTACGGCGGCCTCACCGCCTCCATGGTGGACAGCGGTCTGCCGGTGTCCGTCAGCTTCCCCCTGCACCCGGACTGGGAATTTCTGGCCCTGGTGCCGGACTTTAACCTGTCCACTTCCCTGGCCAGAAGCGTCCTGCCGGAGCAGATCAACCGCTCCGACGCCATTTACAACATCTCCCACGGCGCTCTTGTGCTGAAGGCCCTGGAGCTGGGAGACGAAAAGCTGCTGCGCAACGCCATGCAGGATCGGCTCCACCAGAACTACCGGAAAAAGCTGATTCCCGACTACGAAAAAATCGAAGCCCTGGTTCGCACCACCGGCGCCGGATTCTGCCTCAGCGGCGCCGGCCCCACCCTGCTGTGCATCACCCAGGACTCCCGGCTGGAAGAAAAGCTGGCCAAAAAGCTGGACAGCATCACGGAGCATTCCTGGCAGATGATTCCTCTGCATGTGGAATTCCAGGGCGCCCATGTGATTGCCCAGGAGTAATCCACGGATAAAGAAAAGCGCTTAGAAAGCAAATTCTGCTCTCTAAGCGCTTTTGGTTTGTAAAAGAGGGATGTTCAGTCGTTTTCCACCATTTCTTCCTGCAATTCGCTGCGGCGGATGAGGAAGCGGCGGATGGCGAAGAGCCCGGCAATGCAGGCAATGCAGGCGATGTTGCTCCATGGGTCGTCGTGGCTCAGAATCACATGGCGGGTAATGGCCACGGTGAGCACTTCCAGAATGTTGGCAGGGGTGGTGTCCATCAGCATCCGCACAAATTCCAAGCCCACCACAATGGCCAGCAGGTTGTGCAGCATGTAATTGACATCGGCAAAATACGATTCGTTGGTGAACATGTGGAAAACTTCAATTCCCAATGCACCCAGCAGGGCAATGACGGTAATACCCGCAATGACCTGCTCCATAATCCGCAGAATCCGGCGGAAAACATGTTCCACTCTGCGGTCATGCTTGGCAGCTTTCTCAAGATGGGCCTGAATTTTGGGGTCATCGGTTGTGGGGATGTGACTCACGGACAGCGCCTCCTTCGGATATGATGGATTCATTATACAACAAGCCGAAGAAAATAGGAAGAGTGTTATGTAAGTTTTTCCGTTTTTTCCATTATTTATGGAAGTGCCTGCCCATTTCCTTCCGGGTCAGCTGCACTTCCTGTTCCAGCTCCCGGGCGGACATCCGCAGAGCGCCGCTGCCCAGGCTGGACAGCTGCACCAGACCGTCGGAGGTGGCCACCCGCAGGGCGTAGCCGCTTCCGATTTCGTGGGCCAGGGCTTCCATGTAGGCGTCCGCCGTTTCCCCTTCTTTGGTGTAGACCACCTGAATGTTGTGAAATTGTCCCTTTTCTCCGGGATTTCCCTTTTGTTTGTAGCCGTCAAATACCAGTACCAGGCGGCACTTGGTAAATCCGGCATAGCTGCTGAGCAGATCACAGAGCCTGCGCCGGGCGGCATCCAAGTCCTCCCGGGCCAGCTCTTTCAGCTCCTCCCAGGCGAAAATCATGTTGTAGCCGTCCACGATCAGATACTTCTGCTTGGGCGGGCGGATGGGGATTTCCTCAGTGGCCGGGCGATTCACCGGAGGACGGTACAGTGTGGTAGTCCGGCTGCCAAACTCCCGCTGCAGAATTTTCTCCAATTCCTTGTCTTCCAGGGCCAGGTTTCGGGTGATAATCTGGGGCTTTTCCTCTTTTTTCAGGCCGCTGTCCAGGTGCATATACTCCTTGACCTGATCCCATTTCACATTGAATCCCGCACCGTGGACACAGAACACCGAGTCCGGGGTATTGTCCAGATCCGCCTCCGGGTCGTAGCCCAGCTGGGATACCACCTGTTCGGTGTTGTGACAGGGGGCGTAGCCGTGAAGCGTCACTTGCAGCCGTCCCTGGCCCTGGGTGTAAGCTGCCAGCGTTTCGGCATAGTCTTTCAGCTCCGCCGCCGGCACTTGACCTTTCAGAGTGGACAAAGCGCCGCTCTGCTCCGGGGGTTCTACCTCCCCGGACATGGCCCGCAGGTCGGTAATGGCCCGGCCTACCTGGGGTGTGGGCAGGGTCAGCACCAGATCGTACCAGGGTTCCAGCAAAATGGACTTTGCCTGCATCAGTCCCTGGCGCACCGCCCGGTAGGTTGCCTGGCGGAAGTCGCCGCCTTCGGTGTGCTTTAAGTGGGCTTTGCCCACCAGCAATGTGATTTTTATATCCGTAATGGGCGAGCCGGTAAGCACGCCCCGGTGAACCTTTTCTTCCAGGTGGGTCAGAATCAATTTCTGATAGTTCACATCCAGCACATCCGTGGGGCACACCGTATCGAACACCAGCCCGCTGCCCCTGGGCAGGGGTTCCAGCAGCAGGTGGGTTTCGGCATAGTGGCGCAGGGGTTCAAAATGCCCCACGCCCTCCACCGTATCGGCAATGGTTTCCTTGTAGAAAATCCGCCGGTCTTCCAACGTGACGTCCAGGCCGAATCGCTGGCGTACCAGGCTCTGGAAGATTTCCAGCTGCACCTTGCCCATGAGCTGGACATGAATCTGCCCGCCCTCCAACAGCAGCCGCAGCTGGGGGTCTTCCTCCTCCAGCTGGCGCAGCTTGGGCAGCACCACCGCCAGGTCGCTGCCTTTGGGCAGACCCACCCGATAGGTCATCACCGGTTCCAGCACCGGGGGCAGGGAGTCCGGCTCCGCTCCCAGAGGAAGTCCCGCCCAGGTCTCCGTCAGTCCCGTCACCGCCGCCAGGGAACCTGCCCCCACTTCTTCAGCAGGGGTAAACTTGTCCCCGGAATAGAGGCGGATTTGGGTGACTTTTTCCTGTTTTTCTTCCCCTTTTTGGGTTTTGTATGACAGCACGCTCCGTCCTTTCAGGCTGCCGCCGGTGACCTTCAGCCAGGTCAAGCGGTTGCCCTGGGGGTCACGGGAAATTTTGTATACCCGGGCGGCAAAGGTTTCCCCATATTCCCTCTGGGGTGCGTAGTGGTCCAGCACGGACAGAAGATGCTTGACTCCCGTCAGTTTCAGTCCCGAGCCGAAGCAGCAGGGAAAGAGCTTCCGTTTGGCAATCAGCCCCCGGAGATTTCCCTCCGTCACGGTGCCGGTTTCCAGGTAATTTTCCAGCAGTGCTTCATCGCACAGCGCGGCATTTTCCGCAATGGCGTCAAAATCCTCCCCAAAGGCCACGCAGGCCGGAGACAACTGCTGGTGCAGCTGCTCCATCAGTTCCTGCTCTGACTTGCCCGGCAAATCCATCTTGTTCAGGAACAAAAAGGTGGGCACCTGGTAACGCTCCAGCAGCCGCCACAGTGTCAACGTATGGGCCTGGATGCCATCGGTGCCGCTGATGACCAGCACCGCACAGTCCAGAATGGGCATGGTGCGCTCGGCCTCGGCGGAAAAGTCCACATGGCCCGGAGTATCCACCAGAATCACCTGCCGGTGCTCTGTGGAAAACATGGCCTGTTTGGAAAATATGGTAATACCCCTGGCCCGTTCCAGGGCGTGGGTATCCAGGTACGCATCCCCGTGATCCACCCGGCCCAGGGTTCGGCGGGTTCCGCTTTCATACAGCAGCGCCTCGCTGAGGGTGGTTTTGCCTGCGTCCACATGGGCCAGCAGTGCAATGCTGCATGGCGCTTTTTTCAAATGGTTAGGCATAACAATGATCCTCTGAATCTGCAAAGTAAGGATATTATAGCAGGTCAGATTGCTTTCGTCGATAGATTCCGCGAAATTTCCAAACAAGAACACCCCACAACGCAGTGTGAGGTGTTCCTATCCTTTTCTGTTTACAGGTTGGCAGCCAGGAATGCCTGCAGCTCGGCAGCGGCGGTCTCCTCGTCAGCGCCTTCGACAGTGACGGTCAGCTCCATGCCCTGCTTGGCGGCCAGCTTCATCAGAGCCATCAGACGGCGAGCGTCAGCCTTGCCGGTGGGAGCTTCGATGGTGACCTTGGAGGCGAAGGGAGCGACAGCCTTCACCAGCATACCGGCGGGACGGGCGTGCATACCCAGGGGATCAGCAATCACATGCTTGAATTCTTTCATTGATATTTCCTCACTTTCGTGTTGATTACAGTTCAGATTCACAGACGATCTTTCTGGCTTCCAGAATTCGACCTGCAGCCATACTAAGTTCGGTGTAACCCATTTCGATGAACTTCTCGGTCATCTTGGGGTCAGCGCCCAGCTCACCGCAGATACCGGCCCAGATGCCAGCCTCGTTGGCAGATTTTGCGATGTGGGCCAGCAGTGCCATGAGGGCGGGATGGTAAGGATCGTAGAACTTGTCCAGCTTGGCGTTCTGACGGTCCACAGCCAGGGTGTACTGGGTCAGATCGTTGGTGCCGACGGAGAAGAAGGCAGCTTCCTTGGCCAGCTCGTGGGCCAGAACGGCAGCGGCGGGAGTCTCCACCATGACGCCGATGGGCACTTCCTTGGTCTCGATGCCCTCGTCTTCCAGCTCCTTGCGCAGCTTGGCGCACAGAGCCTTGGCAGCCTTCAGCTCCCAGACAGAAGCAACCATGGGGAACATCACCAGCAGATTGCCGTAGGCGGATGCTCTCAGAATGGCCCGCAGCTGGGGACGGAAGATCTCTTCTCTTGTCAGGCAAATTCTCAGGCCACGCAGACCCAATGCAGGATTCTCTTCCTTCTCAAGACCCATGTAGGAAACCTGCTTGTCAGCGCCGATGTCCAGGGTACGGATGACCACAGGACGGTCACCCATGATCTCGGCAACCTTCTTATAAGCTTCGAACAGCTCATCCTCGGTGGGCAGGGTATCCCGGCCCAGGTACAGGAACTCACTGCGCATGAGGCCGACGCCTTCGCAGTCAGCGGCAACGGCAGCCTCGGCATCCTCGGGGGAACCGATGTTGGCTGCCAGCAGGATCTTCTTACCGGACTTGGTGATGCTTTCCTTACCCCGATAGGTTTCCAGAGCAGCACGGTCAGCAGCAGCCTCGGCCTGCTTGGCCTTCAGCATAGCCATGGTCTCGTCGTCAGGATCCATGTACCAGTTGCCGGTGAAGCCGTCAACAGCCAGAATGGTACAGTTTTCAGCCTCTTCCAGTGCAATGTTGGACTGAACCAGAGAGGGGATGTTCAGGGTGCGGGCCAGGATGGCGGTATGGCTGGAGGAGGAGCCCTGCTGGGTCACGAAAGCGAGAATTCTTTCTCTGGGCATCTGGATGGTCTCGGAGGGAGCCAGATCCTCAGCAACCAGCAGGAACTCGCCGTCCGGCAGCTGGAAGCCGGTGTTGCCGCAGAGGATGTCGTACAAACGATGGGACATGTCCCGGATGTCGGCGGAGCGGGCGTTCATGTATTCGTCATCCATGGCGGCAAAGACCTGAGCGAACTCCTCGCCAGTGTCCAGAGCAGCAATGGCGGCAGCGGCACCGTCCTCGATGGCGGCGGTAACGCCGTCCAGATAATCCAGATCGTCCAGCATCAGCATCTGCACTTCCACGATGGCTGCCTTTTCTTCGCCCAGTTCTACCTTAGCCTTTTCGAACAGGGCGCTGAGCTGTTCCCGGGCGGTGACGACGGCGGCATCAAACTTGGCCTGCTCGATGGCGGGATCGCCGGAGGAAACAGGCAGGGTGCGCTCGGACTTACGGTACACAACGGCAGGACCGATGGACACACCGGGGAATACGGGAAGACCAATACCAGTTTTCATAGTGTTCTCCTCTTACTTGCCCAGCTCGATGACCACGTCGGCGTTGGTGACAGCCTTGCCGGTAGTGGTATTGAAGGTGGTGTAGTCGTCGGTGTTGCAGATCAGAACGGGAGTGATGGTGGGCAGACCGGCAGCCTTGATGGCATCCAGGTCAGCGATCATCAGAATGTCGCCCTTCTTGACCTTCTGGCCGTTCTGGACCTTCACCTGGAAGGGAGCGCCATTCAGACCGACAGTTTCCAGGCCCACATGGATCAGGATCTCGATTCCGTTATCGGAAACCAGAGTAACAGCATGGCCGGTGTCAAACATCATGTCCACAGTGCCGTTGACGGGAGAGCAGACCTTGCCGTCGGTAGGCTGGATGGCAATGCCGTTGCCCATGGCGCCGCTGGAGAAGGTGGGATCGGGGACCTGGCTGATATCCATAGCCTCGCCTGTCATAGGTGCGTAAACGTGATTGGGATTGATTTCTTCCTTCTTGCCGAACAGTTTGTCAAACAGACCCATAAATTGTTCCCTCTTTCATAGTTTTTGATTATTGTCAGCCGTTTCCGGCAAAATTACTGATTTAAGGCGTATCGCTCGACGGCAATGGCTGCGCCGTCCCGGTCACTTCTTTCGGATACGCCGTCTGCGATTTGCTTGATGAAGTCCGGGGCATTGCCCATGGCGATGCCGAGGCCCGCTCTTTTCAGCATAGATTCATCGTTGCCGCTGTCACCCAAAGCAAGGGTGTTTTCCACGGGGATGTCCAGTAGCTGACACAAGACATCCAGCGCAATGCCCTTCTGCGCCTGGGGATGGGTGATCTCCATGCTGGTTTTCGATGACCAGACGGCACTGACGGGAATGGTTTTTAAAAGCTCTTCCGCTTTCTTATGGAGATGGGGCGGAATGTAGGGCAGGTTGCATTTTTCCACGGCCATTTCACAGAGCGATTCCAGGGAGGGAATTACCTTGCCGTGATTGGCCAGAATAGCATTCAGATGAAAGTCCAGATGGACAAGGCCCTGCTGCTGATCCAGGGATTTTTGTGTCAGATACAGCACGCTGTCCACGGAAAATTCAATGGGGATCTCCAGTTCCCGGGAAAGTGCCAGCAGCTGTTCCAGGGCTTCCCGGCAGATGTTTTTTTCGTAGAGGATCTCTCCCGTAGCCAGCTTCCGGATCTGGGCACCGTTGCACAGGACCGTTAAATTTTCCCATTCCGGATGGTTCTGTACCGCAGGCGGGAGCATATTGAACTGCCGCCCTGTGATGGGGGCAATGGCGATGCCGCGCTTATGGGCTGCCTCCAGTGCGGCAATCAGCCGGGGAGAGAAGCTGCACCGGTCATTACGCAAAGCCGTGCCGTCTAAGTCCATGGCAATCAGGCGGATGTCCATAGAAACTTCCTTTCTAGGGTCGTACAAGGGTAAATTTGGAGCCGCGGTCAATCAGATCCAGCAGCAAACGGGTGTTTTCCGGAACGTGTCCGATTACGTTGACCCGGTGATCCGCCGGTAAATTGCTGCGGATCAGCATGATCTCACCGGAATAGCGTCCGTAGTGAATGTTGTCGACCGTTAGGGTGCCTGCTGTGCGTTCCAGGCAGTTTTCCGGCACAACGGCCTGCCCCTGGCAGGAATAGATCCGGGATTCCTGAAACCGGACAAGCCTCTTGGGAGAATCTATCCGGCAGGTGAATACCTGATCATAAAGATGACTCCAGCTGTCATTGATTTCACAGGGAATGCTTAAAATGCCTTCCCGACAAAAACGGATAATTCGTTCCCTTTCCTTCCGGGAAAGACCTGGATCACCCACGAAGATTTCTTCTATGCCGTAATTCAGAGCCAGATCTGCAAAAGCGGCGGAAGGGAGTGATTTGCGGTGAGTTTCCAGGGTAGGCAGTCCTTCAAATACGGGTCCGCGTTTCTGGGTGTCTCCGGGGATGAAGGCCAGTACCTTAAGACCTGCTTCCTGCAACTTTTTCGTGGTTTCCAGGAGATACTCTTCATCCAGTCCGGTTTCCGGACGGGGATAGAAATTGTGCATGGCCATGACACATTTGCCTCTGGCAGCAATGGCCCGGGCATCCTTCAGTGTTGTAGTGGAGGCATTCAGAACGATGGGCATTTTTTCCGCCATGGCCTCGATCTCAGATAAAGAGAAGCCATAGTCGATCCGCAGTGCCCAAATCCGCAGTTTTTCCGCCAGTTCCGTCAGGTCTGCGCAACCAAATTGTGCTACAGTCTTCACGGAAACGTCGGCAATGATCCGAAACCCCATATCCGCCAGGGCGTGGCAGGCTTCCTCTGCCCGCTGACAGAAAGAGGCGTCAAACTCTTCGCTGATGTGCAGGGAAAGAAAGACAGGGGCCCCTGTACCTGCCTGACCGCGCAGTGCTGAGCACTGCGCGGCAAAAGTAGACAGATACAGGGAATATCCCAAATTAACCATTAGGCGTTGGCAACATCAGCATCCTTCAGGGTGAAGTTGGTGATGATGAAGCCCATGACGTAGGAGATGATCAGGCCAATAACGTAGCACAGCATCTGAGTGGTAGCGGAGTTGCCGCCGGCCACCATGATGGGCAGAGCCAAAACACCGGAGGGACCCCAGGTGGTAGCAGCGACCTTCATAGCCATACAGAAAGCACCGCCGAAGCCAGCGCCCAGACCGGCAGTGATGAAGGGCTTGCCCATGGGCAGGGTGACACCGTAGATCAGAGGCTCGCCGACACCCAGAACACCAGCGGGCAGAGCACCGCCGATAACGCTCATCATGCGCTTGTTGCCGGTTCTCTTAGCCTTCAGCCAGATGGCGATAGCAGCACCGACCTGACCGGCACCGGCCATAGCCAGAGCGGGATACAGGGTAACGAAGCCGATAGTCTCCAGCTGGACGGTGTACAGAGCCACCAGACCGTGGTGCATACCCATGGCAACCAGAGGCAGGAACAGGAAGGAGCCCAGGAAGCCGGCGATCATACGGATGAACAGGCTCTCAGACATGCAGACAGCACCCACAACGGAAACGATAGCATTGGAGATGATACCGGTGATGGGCATGATCACAAAGACATAAGGAACAACGCAGATAGCCAGAATAACGATGGGAGAAACAACGATGTCCAGAGCATCGGGCATCTTGGAACGGACCCACTTTTCGACCTTAGCCATCAGCAGGACGCCCAGAATAACAGCCAGAACACCGCCACGGCCTGCGCGCAGAACTGCGTTCAGAGCATCGCCGCCTTCGGGGACCCAGAAGAAGCCGCCCATCAGCTGGGAAATGGTGTTGATATTAGCCATGGTGGTGATCATGCCCAGCATGCCGCCCAGAATGGGGGTAGCACCGAACTTCTCAGCAGCGCGGTAGCCGGCCCATGCGGTGATGTAGGTCATGAACGCGGTGTTGATCATGGTCAGGAACTGATGGATGATGTACAGCCACTTCACATCAGCGTAACCGGGGTTAGCCTGAGTGATCAGGGTAGCGATACCGGAGCACAGACCGGCAGCGATAACGCCGGGGATCAGGGGAACGAAGATGTCGCCGACAGCCTTCAGAGCGGTCTTAACCTTGCCCTGCTTCTGGCCGGCCTTCATGGCAGCCTTGTTCTCCTGCCAGCTTGCCTCGGTGGACATAGCCTCGCCCACACCTGCGTCAGCCTTGAACAGGTCGGTAACCTTCTTAGCCTTGCCGGGGCCCAGAACCACATGCAGGTTGTCCATTTCGATGACTTCCAGCACGCCTTCGGTAGCCTTCAGACCGGCAATGTCTGCCTTGGTGTAATCCTTCAGATTGACACGCAGGCGGGTCATGCAGTTGGTAGCAGCAGTGACGTTTTCCTTGCCGCCGACCAGCTCCAGGATCTTAAGGGAAAGTTCTTGATTCGTCATAATTTGCACCTCTTAAAATATTTTTCTTTACCCTTTCGGGTTACAAAACAGCGGTCGCTGTTAATGTACGGTAATTACTTGATGGCCTCGCGGACGTGGCCCTTGGCCTTTGCCAGGCGCTCCTTGGCCTCTTCCAGACCGCAGTCAGCCAGGATCATGGTGATGGCGGTCTTGGCGTTGCCGCCGGCAATGCCGATCTTCTCGGCAGCGGTCTCCCGGTCACAGCCGGTGGCTTCCATGACGATGTTCTGAGCGCGGACCACCAGCTTCTCGTTGGTCTGCATGACATCCACCATCAGGTTCTGGTAAGCCTTGCCGCAGCCAACCATGGTGGCGGTGGAGATCATGTTCAGGATCAGCTTCTGGCAGGTGCCGGACTTCAGACGGGTGGAACCGG